>CAYYHS010000007.1:0-18464 GCA_964471785.1 uncultured Chitinophagaceae bacterium | reverse complement strand
GTGCCTTATCGCGATGCGGGAACCTTGACGCTTGATAGCGTAGGTACGGTTCTTTTCAAAGATACATTTGGCCGTTTAAACTACGACATCCATATCTCGACTGACTTTGGATCGACTTGGACCCTTCAGGACTCGAACGTCATCAGCAAAGCGACCGTACCCGCCGGGCAGGGGATAAGCTCTCTCGACGTTCCTCTTATCCGTTACCCGAACGGCAGCATCGGCATACCTTGCGAACTTGCAGGCACGGACCTTGTTCCCAATCCGGCTTGGGGTGGAACGGCTACTCCTGACAGCTCTTATCAAGTGGGATTCTTTAAGTCGACGGATAAGGGAAAAACATGGACTTGGAACCGAGTTGGTCGGGATGGTGAGCAATTTACACCTGGCTACTATAATAATGTGGCAAATTGGGGTGGCCAAGTTGACATGGTTGTCGATAAGAACAACGTAGAGCATATGGCCGTCGATGGCGATGCAGCTTATCTCGATATCGTCGGATCAGACACGACCGCCAGAGAGACGATGGACCTGCTCTATTGGGACAAGACGAACGGTTTCAAGAGCGTTGTTAGCTTCAACCGCAAAGATACGCTCATCGGATATTATACAAGCAGCAACCATCGTTCCAGCAACAATGACCACGGATGCTGTTTCCCGAATATCGCGGTTTCCAGCGACGCGAAAACGATCGTCGTGACCTGGTCGCAAGAGGCATGGACCCATGCGGGTATCGACACGATGGCAACCGGAGTTATGAGATTCGACCTCTGGTACAACGTATCATTCGACGGCGGTGCCACGTGGGGAACTGCGCAGAATCTTTCGAATTTCCGCGCAGGAAAAGAATCGGCAGTTATGTCGAGCTTGGCTGAAAATCTTCAAACAGTTACCTCGAATACCTGGCGTGCGCGCGTTGAATATCTGGGCGACTTGAAGGGAGCCGCTGCGAGCACGGATACACTGGACAATGTTTACTACCAGGAGTTCGACGTCGTGAATACGGGCTCAGCGGTTGGTACTGAAAATGTGACTCCGAATAGGTTCGCACTTGCTCAGAACTATCCCAATCCGTTTAACCCCTCGACACAAATTACATTCGAGCTGCCTTCAAGCAACACCGCCTCCCTTAAAGTATTTGACGTTTTGGGACGGGAAGTTGCAACGCTGGCAAACGGCCGATTACAGTCGGGTTCACACACCGTAACATTCGATGCATCGAAGCTGGCGTCGGGTATGTACATCTACAAATTGGAATCGGGCAATTTTGTGTCCGTGAAGAAGATGATGTTGCTGAAGTAATCTCTCACTGCATCTGTCTCCCAATGAGAGGTGTCATAGAAGGTTGCGACATCTTTCAAAGAGAGCGAGTACTCTTGTTTGTGACAAGATGACCGGAGGCGGCACAATGCGATTGTGCCGCCACGGTTGTTAAGCTCAGAGCCAGTGATCATTCGTACCAATGAATGTGGCAGAATTGTGAGTGTCGAAGTACAGCGCAACGCAGTGCAGTCCAGAATATCGAAATGTTCTTTTCAATTCATCCGATACTGCCTCTTTTCTTGCAGACGATTGTTGCACTTGCAGTGCCCGCGCTTTATTTGTTACACCTTGATCGATCCACAAAAAGCAAGCGTATTTCCCGCTCAAGAAGTCATCATGAGTATCTGATTTTGTTTGACTAGCAGCAGGTAATGTATTTACGGTTATCCTATTGCTATATTCGCGCCTAATTGCTAACGTTTTGCTGTGAGAGTATCTTTCTCAAAAATTTACGTGCTCCAAGAACTTGGCGTATAAATTAAGGGAATATTATTCCGGTGTTTGAAAAATCTGGAGGCAATATGTTCCGCAGAATTCAACTTTTACTTCTCCTCGCCATTACACTCTTAGTGGCAGCTTTCTCCGTTCAGGCAGGAACAACGGGCAACATGCGTGGGAAGGTTGTAGACAAAAAGACCGGTACACCGTTGATCGGAGCTTCTGTCATTCTTGAGGGGACAAGTTTAGGAGCTTCAACAGACGTTAACGGCGCGTATTTAGCGCTCAATATCCCTCCGGGGACCTACAAGGTCAAGGTCTCCTATCTCGGATATCAGACCGTTGTCATTTCAAATGTCAACATCAGCGTTGACCTGACGACCGAGACGAACTTCACACTCAATGACGATGAGGGG
The DNA here is from genome assembly GCA_964471785.1 of uncultured Chitinophagaceae bacterium. Classification (GTDB taxonomy): domain Bacteria; phylum Bacteroidota; class Ignavibacteria; order UBA10030; family UBA8401; genus JAGVPT01. The sequence continues at coordinate 16,287 of CAYYHS010000007.1, read as the reverse complement.
GTAAGGCTCGGAGAAGTTCAGATCGTCGCAGAAACTCCATTGATCAATAAGAGCGCAACCAACGACGTTTCCCTGTTTAAGGCTGAGCAGCTGCAGAACATTCCTGTTCGCGGCGTGCAGGGTATTGTCGCCCTTTCCGGGGGCGTTGTTTCTCAGGATGGAAATGTGTACATGCGCGGCGGAAGAAATGGAGAAGTGGCATACTATGTTGACGGTGTGCTCTCAACGAACCCGATTAACCGCCAGAACGTCATCACCGTTATCAACGATGCTATAGAAGAAGTATCGACGCAAGTCGGCGGAATGACGGCGGAATATGGAGGCTCGATGTCGGGAGTGGTCAATACCTCGACGAAGATCGGCAATCCGAATTACGCTTTCAGCGCTCAAGCGATCACCGACGGAATGCTCAGCGGAACGCAGAAGAATTTAGGTACCTATTCGTACGGTTTGAATGAATACAATCTGACGGCAAGCGGCCCCGCTCTTCCGAACGACAATCACGTGAAGTTTTTCGTCGCCGGCCAGCGAATCTTTAACCGCAGCAATCCGTCGTTTCTCGACGGGGTCAGTTTCCCCGGGATTTTTGATTCTACCCAGCTGGGCGGGACAGACTATATCATGCTAAACAGAGATTCTTCCCTGTATAAGCCCCTTCCTGCAGGAAGCTCACCACGCCGGTCACAATTGACGCAGTTGATGAATAGTTCGAATTTTCTGGGCGGTCGAACCATTGATGGGTTGGCGAACGACCTCCGTGGGGTAGAAGGCAACATCTATTTCGATTATCCCAACGTCAATGTGAAAATTGGCGGGTCGTACAACAGCAGCGTGCAATATTCCTCCATCGGTAAAAGTCTTGATGTTATTCAGGCCTTAACGAATTCCTATAGGCCGGGGGAGACTCAACAGACCGACGGATCCGCGTACCTGAAAATGACTCAGATATTTGACCCCTCGACGTATTATACGGTCAGCGTGAGTTATCTCACCTATTACACCGAAAGCGGTGATGCACTGTTGTTCCGCGATTACGCAGACTATGGAAATCCAGACAACCCGGTAAACACGGCACTCATTGGGAGAAGCGAAGAGCCCCCCGCATTAACCATCTACGGTTTTGACTTCAATGCGCCCGGACACTTGAATGCGGCCCCGAGTGGAACGGCAGCGGGCCATTATTCAGAAGGATTGCGTCAGAGTTTTCAAGGGCGACTTGATTTTGTGCGCGAGTTCGGCAAGCAATGGGAATTGAAGGTCGGCGGTGAAGCTGAATATTATACTGTGCGCTCTTATGATATTAACGGCTTTGGCCTCAATATTGAGCGATTCAACAACCCCACCGCTTCGGATTGGTTTGTTTATAACGCGTCGAATGTGCTTAACTACGGTTATGATATATACGGGAATAAGTTCAGCGGAGGGTCGTATACAGATAAAACCGGAAACGTCGTCACTGCGGATGAGGGGCCGCGTCATCCGTTGACTGTTGGCGGTTATGTTCAGAATAAGTTTGATTTGTCTGATTTTATTCTCAACCTCGGTGCACGATTCGATTACATTCAACCGGGTGGCAAAGGATATAAGAACCCCCAGCTCATCGGTTTGGAAAGTGTAAATGGTATTCCCCTCATCGCCGACTCTTCGTTGATCGCTCAAGATGCAACGATGCAGGTGAGCCCCCGAATCGGCCTTTCGTTCCCGGTGACCGATCAAACGGTCTTTCATGCGGAGTACGGCAAATTTATCGCTCAGGCGGCATTGAGCGATCTGTATGATTCCCGTGCCGTCGCCGGCAGATTCTTGCAGGGAGGGTTCGCGCGTCAAATGCCCAATCCGGACCTGAAACCCGAACGGACGACAGATTATGAGATCGGATTCCGCCAACAGCTTGGTTTGAATGCGGCCTTGGATCTTTCGCTGTTCTATAAGAACACAACAGATCTCATAGTTATCCGTCAGGTCATTCCCGAGCCCGGCGCACAATACTCTGCCTACATCAGCAATGAAAACGGAGACTTCGGAACAATCCGGGGAATGACGTTGCGTTTCGATGTTCGCCGCACAAATCGCATTTCGCTCACCGCGAATCTAACTTTACAAAGCTCTCTTTCGACCGGATCGGCATCGGCAAGCCATTTCGACATTGCATGGCAGGATAATAGCGGCCCCGAGGGACATCCTTTCTTTCCTGTAATCCCAGCCCCGACGGATTTTGACCGCTCAGTGTTTGGGAATGTCAGCATGGACTATCGGTATGATGCAAACGACGGGCCGACGCTCTTTCATTCAAAAATCTTAGAGCGTGCCGGTGCGAACCTCCTCTTCTCATTTACTAGCGGCCGCCGCTACACGTTGCAGCAGATAAGCAGTGCATTTTTCCCGATTAATGCACCGTCACCGCTGGAAGATATTAATGCATCTACTGCTCCATGGAATTTCGATATCGACCTTCGTGTCGATAAGGTTGTGAACTTTTTCGGGAGCGGTAACCTAGACCTTTATGTGTGGGTCGATAATCTCCTCAACACGCAGAACATCGTGAATATCTATCCGGCTACCGGCTCGCCTAGCAATGACGGCTACTTTACGACAGCAGCAGGCCAAAGCTGGGCCGCCGCCGAGGGGCCTGAAGCAAAGAAGATATATGACTATTTGGTTGATGCCACCGGAAATTATGGTACCCCCAGAGTTATCCGGGTTGGGGCAAAATTGACGTTCTGATGTTGCGGCATTTGCAGGACATGCACACATTCTAATTACGCAAGGAGTTAATTGTATGAAACGGTACCTCAAATATTTCTTATTGGCGTCAATAATTATCCAGTATGCTTTTGCGCTAGATAAGCCTGCCGCAGCAGACAAAACCCAGACTCCCAATCGACTGAACAAGGTGGAGTTGAAGGAATGGAAGTTCTTCGATGGGAATACCATTCAGTGCGCTATTAATAGTGCCGGTCCTTATTGCGATTATTTAAGAACCGGCGCAGCGGGCTTGTACTGGCCTAAAGGGACCAATCATACGGCAGTTTACACAGCGGGCATCTGGGTGGTCGGTGTTCACAGGCCCACAGGACAATTAAGAACTGCAGTCGAAGATTATCAGACCGAGTTTCAACCGGGGCCGCTCCTTTCGACCTTTAATACCACAACGAACGACGCAAGTGCTGCTGCTGACCCGGGTGCCCAGAAATATCATCTCTACAAGATAAATAAGAGTGACGCTAATTTGCCCGCAGGATCTCGAAATCCTGACTACGATAATTGGCCCGGCGATCTTGGTGCGCCATACATTGATGTGAATGGAAACGGCCAATGGGATCCGGGTATTGACAAGCCAAAATTTTACGGAGACCAGGAATTATGGTGCGTCTATAATGATGCCAACGAAAGCAATCACTCAAAGACGGGCGTAACGGCCCCGATGGGGATTGAAGTGCAGGCCACTTATTTCGGCTTTGATCAGCCGGGCGCCTTGGGGAATATTATGTTTATGCGTTGGAAGATTATCAATAAAAGCGATGCAGATTACGATAGCGTTTTTATTTCGATGTGGTCAGATACCGATTTGGGGGATGGTAATGACGACCTGATCGCGTGCGATACAGTCCGTAATTTGTCATATGTCTACAACGGGGACAACGATGACGGAACCGCCGTTGGATACGGGAGTAAGCCCCCCTCTGACGGTTTTGTGTTTTTCCAGGGTCCGCAGGTTCCGGGAAATCCTACAGACAGTGCTATTTCCTATGGCACCTACAAGAAGGGGTACAGAAATCTGCCGGCATATTCAGCAACAGTGTATTTCAACGGGAACGCCACATATGCCGATCCGCCCCTGGGAAGTCCACTTTTCGCGAAAACGACGTACGAGTACCAAAATGGAATTAACGGCACAACACACCTGCCGTTCATAGATGCAGTCACAGGAAAGCCTGCCAAATTTGTGTTTCCCGGCGATCCGGTGACCGAATCTGGATGGACGATGACGAAATCCGCATTGCCCCCGCAAGATGTTCGCGGGATGATTTCTTCGGGCCCTTTCACGCTTGCAAAAGGAGATACGGAGGAAATTGTCGGCGGCTTTGCAATTGCTCAAGGTGCCGATCGTCTCGGCAGCGTTGTTCTGCTTCGACGGTATATTGATGTTGCTCAAGAAGCGTTCAACAAGAATTTTGCCGTTGCTACTCCACCCCCGACCCCAATTGTTGACATAGGCGATTTGCCGAACAAGATCGTCCTCTCATGGGGCGACCCCGCCAAGTATGATACGACTGAATCGTATAATTATATTGGCGCAGCGAAGAATTATAAGTTTGAGGGATATAATGTTTATCAACTAGCAAGCAACAGCTCTGCCGCAGATGCAACAAGAATTGCTACGTATGACATTAAAGGAGACGGCGTCGGAGTGGTTTTGGATAATGTGACCGATCCAGCAACAGGCTTAATATTGTTGGCGCCGGTAGAATTCGGCACAGACACTAGCGGCATTAGACGAGCAATAACCATCGACCATGACTATCTTACGGGAAATCCTATTGTTGATGGCAAGCAATATTTCTTTGCCGTGACCGCGTACGCATATAACTTTGACTCGACGGGCTTTAGTTCAGGCATTCCGCAGACCCTTGAAGATTCTAAATCGCCAGTCGTTGTCGTCCCGCGCCAAACTCCGGTGGGAGATCTCTTAGGGACCTCTACCGGGCAAATTCTGTTAACGAATAGGGCTGTGCATGGCGACGATGCCGTTGACCCGCAAGTAGTAAATCCTCGTGATGTTATCGGAGCAACGTACACGATGACATTTAATGGTAGCGGTGCGTATGCTACCTCCTGGAACTTACAGAGAAGCGGTGGCGGGGCAAGTGCGTTAAACCTCAACAATATCACCGACCTTAAAGGCGACGATGCTTCCCCCATTGTTGATGGCATTATATTTAGGGTAAAAACCCCGACTTCGGGTTTGAGGCTGGACAATGAGAATCCTCCTGCCTACAGTTACACCCCGATTCACAATTTATGGTTTGACGGTCTCAACGACTCGACGGTTTACAAAATGGACGCGTTCCACGGCGGAATTGCATATCCGACGGTCGGCAATTTTATGGGAGGAGCCACAGGGACAGCCGATACGCTGTTGCAGAAGGTGGAGATCCGTTTCAGCTCAAGCAATACCCAAAAAGCATACCGGTATGTATCCAAGGTTACGGCAATTCCCCCGTCGCCGCCAAGAGATCCCTCGTTCATTCCATACATAATAAACAAAGGGGTCGGTTTTCAGTATCAGGACTATGTTGATGTTCCCTTTACTGTGTGGGAAGTTGACTCACTCGATGGTTCTTTCGCTGCGAGGCAGCTTAATGTCGGTTTTGTAGAAAACAATGATTCACTCTATTCCTCCACCGGGACATTTCTTGGTAACGGTCGTGTCGATGGCAAGTGGGACCCGACCAACGCTCCTAATGGAGGGGGTGAGATATTGTTTATCTTTGCATCGAACTATAGTTCGGACACGCTGGGGAGGTACACCAAGACCCCTGGCACCACGAAGAACATGGGAATTCTCAAGACAAACATGAACAGTCTTGATATCATGTACGGGATAACGGTACGAACTGCCGACACTACCGCGACATTTCATGAGGGGGACAAGTTCGACATTACCCCCCATTATCCCTTAACACCAGGTTCTCAGTTTTCGTTGGTTCCTCCTCCGAGCACGGTCAACAGTACCCAACTCATAAAGCAGGATATGAGCAGGATCAACGTTTTTCCGAATCCATATTTTGCCCACAACCAAGCGGAAACGAGTATTTACGTTCGTTTTGTTACATTCACAAATTTACCCTCGGTCGCAACGATTCGGATATTCGATATCGCCGGAGAACTATTGAGGACCATTCAACATAACAACACCACTGGTTTCGAGCGATGGGACCTTCTGAATAATTCCGGGTTGCCGGTAGCAAGCGGAATCTATGTTGCCTATATAGAAATCCCCAACGCAGGCAACCGTATTTTGAAAATCGCTATTATTCAGCCCGACGAACGACCTAACAAACTGTGATATGCTGGGGCAAACTACGAAAAGGAGACTTATAATGAAAAAGGATTGGTTGAAAGTTCTGTTTATCCTGCTTCTTGCCTCGGCGATGTGTGTTGCTGGGGACGATAGTAAAATGGGTACCGCGGGTGCGTTGGAGTTGTTGTTGCCGGTGGGCGCCCGCTCGAGTGCGCTTGCAGGAGCGAATCTTGCGAGCGTTGAAGGCATTGATGCGGTATTCTGGAATCCTGCTGGGGTTGCCAATATTTCGGGAAGCGGGGAGGCAATGTTCTCTCACATGAATTACTTCGCCAACATCGCCCTGGAATACGGATCTATAGGAATTAAGTCGGAAGGGATCGGAACATTTGCATTAAGTGTGAAAGCACTTAATTTTGGCGACATTCAGCAAACAACCGAACAAGCTCCGGAAGGAACCGGAGTGACTTTTTCACCGACTTTCGCAGTCTTTGGGCTGACTTTTGCAAGGGAGTTAACGGATAGAATCTCGGTAGGCTTCACTGCAAAATATATCACAGAGAAGATAATGAATACAGCTGCAAATGGGTTTGGTTTTGACGTGGGAGTGAAATATAAATTCGGTCCAGCTACCCCGCTGAACGGATTGAAATTTGCCGTTGCAGTAAAGAATCTCGGCCCACAGATGCAATATGACGGAACCGATTTGGATCAGCAGGTCATTCCGCCAAACTCTCCCGTGGGCGCCCAGCCAGAACCGCTCCGGTTTACCACTCTTGCATTTGAACTGCCTTCAACGATTGAGCTAGGGTTAGGGTATGATTACTTGATCACCACCGACAACCGTTTCTCTCTGCATGCTGTCTTCCAGAACAGTAATTTTGGTTCTGACCAATATCGAGTCGGCGCAGAATACGCTTTCAACGAGACATTCTTTCTTCGCGGCGGCTATACATTTTCGCCATTGGAAGGATCGTCGACAAACTCGACTATTTTTGGTCTTAGTGCCGGAGCGGGAGCGAGTGTCGATCTTAGCGGAATTCGAGCCCAACTCGATTATGCATTCGGGCAAACGCAATACTTTACCGGCATAAATACCATATCGTTGGTCCTCGCTTTCTAGTGGAACGATTGCATCTTTGTAGAACCCAAACGCCTCGGTTTCCGATCGAGGCGTTTGTATTTTGTTTCTGCTTCCCGGCACATAGTACTTAGGAAACAACCAACGTCAACCCACTCTCACATCGCGCGAGAAAAGCATGCTACGAAAACTGTTCACAATCGGTTTTGTTTTGGGAGCCTTCAATGTATCAATGGCAATCGTGCCGCCGAAAAGTGGCCGGGTTCCGTTGCAGCTCCGACCGCAGTTTGATGCGATCCAAAAAGAATATTCCCAAGGCTATTGGGCTGCGCGGATGAGAACGAGGATGCAGGTGCGATCGGTCCCAAAGGCCGATCGTGTAGAGGCGCTGACAGGCGATACTGTAAACTTTCCCGTGCTTCTCGGCAAATATTCCAATTCCAACAACGCCTATCCGATAAGCTCTTTTCAGGCACTCCTTTTTGACGGACCCAATCCCACGGGAACGGTCACGCAATTCTACAAGGAAATTTCCTACGGTCAGATGACCATGACTGGAAAGGCCATGGGATGGTTTACACTTCCGCGTGTGTTCGATTACTATGTGAATGACGGTTCGAGCGGCAGTGACGGATTGAATTACGGCGGACGCGACTTTACAATTGATATCTTAGTCGCCGCAGATTCCACAATAGATTTTTCTCAATTCGTTAAATATGTCGATGCCGAAGGAGCGCATGTCCCTCAACTCGCGGTTATTCACACCGGAGGGGACGCCGCCGCAGGAGCGAATAATATCTGGTCACATCGGTGGAACATTCGTCAGCGGCTGCTGGACAGGCTCGCCGACCCGAACGATCATATTGTCGACAAGAGCCGCATTTTATCCAACGGACATTACCGGACCAACGATATGTATGAAGGGTTGCCCGTTATTTATGACGGCGATTATGCACTTGAACCGGAAATGCTGGGAGGCAGCAATATTAATGGACCCTTGATCGCAATCGGAGTCTTTGCACATGAGTTTGGCCATATTTTTGGATTGCCGGATCTTTATGACCGCGACAATTCTTCTCAAGGACTTGGAAATTGGTGCCTGATGTCAGCCGGTTCGTACGGTGGAGACGGCAACCATGAAGCAACGCCGACCCACATGAGTGCGTGGTGCAAAGAACAATTGGGCTGGATTACACCGACCGTTGTCACGACGTATATGCCCCACCAACCTATTGATGATGTCGAACGCCATCCGGAAATGTACAAAATTTATGCCAAGGGAAAGATCGGCAACGAATACTTCTTGATCGAGAATAGGCAAAAAGAATCTTTTGATTCTTATCTGTTCAATGGAGGGCTGCTCATTTATCATATCGACAGTACCGTAACAACGCAGAACGACAATGAGAATCATCCGTTAGATGATTTGATGCAAGCCGATGGAAACAGGGATCTCAATAAAAATGTCAATCGCGGCGATAGCGGTGATCCTTTTCCGGGGAGTTCGAACAACCGGACATTCGACGGTTATTCCAACCCGAGCAGTCGCGACTATTCGTTACTGCAAACGTATGTCGGCGCTCGTCGAATCAGCAATTCGGACACAACCATGTACGCCGACCTCGACGTCGGAACGCGCGCCTACCTCGTCGTCTCATCACTGACGCTGGCTGAAGCAGGCGTAAATAATAATAATGGGAGGGTCGATCCGGGCGAGTCGGGAACTATACAGGTGTCGTTCTCCAATATTTATCCGACACCGCTGAATGCCGGAACTATTAGAGTCAAAACTCAATCGAGCGATGTGGTCATCGATACATCGGGACGGTCTGTGTCGCTCGGAGGAACCTCTTCCACCGTTTATAGCTTCAGTTCCGGGTTAACAGTGAAAGCGTCTTCCAAACCGAAAACGATCTCCATGACTGCGGAAATACACACCGCGGAAGATGTGTTCTCCGCGACGTTCAACGTCGTTCTCGGATATCCGTCAATTGTCCTGGTGGATATGGATTCTGTTGCCGGCGACAATATTGTGCGATTCTACAGCGGATCATTGCAGGCCGCAGGGAAAGATTTTGAACAAGTACGTTTTCTGGATCACACACTGCCAAACATTGCGCTCAACCAGCGGAAAGTTGTCATCTGGTCCACCGGGAGGAAGAAAACCCAAACAATCCCGGATAGTCTCGCAGACAGTCTTTTATCCTACGTCAATCACGGGGGCGGAATATTTCTGACGGGACAAAACATCGCAGAAGATCTCGCGCAAAGAAGTAGTTCGCTTCAGAGCAGTGTGCTCCATAGTTCCTGGAGCAAGAACATCGCTGTTGGACGAACACTGTATGGGATACCGTCGGATGCAATAGGCGCCACCCTGACGAAGTTGAGCGTCTCTGGATCGAACGGTGCCGGAAATCAGAATTCCCCCGATGAACTGACAATTGATACCCTCATCGCTCATCCTTCATTTCGATGGAATAGTCAAACCGGTACGAGCTACGGCGGTCTTTGGTGGGAGGACCAGGCCAGAGGGTCGAAGGTAGTTTTTTGGTCGTTCGGTTTTGAGGCCATCAACGACAGCATTGCGGGAAGCGCGACGCGGGAAACGGCAATAGCCAAAGTACTGGATTGGTTCGATGGGATCACATCGTCCCCCGACCTCTCTTCGGAGAATTCAATTCCGACAACCTGCACACTGTACGACAATTATCCCAATCCGTTTAATCCTTCTACGACAATTCGGTTTGCAATTCCACGGAGCGAATTTGTAACACTCAAAATCTATGATCTTCTCGGGAAAGAGGTCAAGACATTGTTCAGCGGGCGGGCACAAGCCGGCGTTCACTCGCTTCCATTTACCGGAGAGCAAATTTCGAGCGGCATCTACTTCTACGTACTCACGACGGAAAATTTCAGGTCAGTGAAGAAAATGCTTTTGTTGCGATAATGGCATCGACGAAGCTATCGCGGAGCTGTAAAACCTTCCTTCTCATCAATTGCTGGTTGGTTTCCCACGTACTTCTCCGCGGGCAGACGACGTCGGCTATTGTCGATCGCCAGTTTGGTTCATTTGACGACGCCGTGAGCGTGTCGGTGAGCGCTAACGGCGACCTGATGGTTCTTGACGCGGGAAAGAATCAACTTCTCCAGTTCTCCCAAGCGGGAGAGGTGGTGAAGATGATTGGCGGGCGTGGATGGGGCGACCTCGAGTTCGATTCACCCACGGATATTTCGGCGAACATCGGTCTCAATGTTTACATCGCAGACTACAATAACCGGCGTGTGCAGCGGTTCGACAGGAAAATGAATTTTGTCCAATCGATTACGGCCGACAATATTGTTCCGGCCTTAAGCGGTTCGTTCTACCCCCGCGCTGTCGCTCTGTCGACCCAGGGTGAACTTTTCGTTGTCGAATCCGATGGACGTCGGATCTTGAAGTTTGATCCTGCTCAGCACATGGAGCGTGAATTTGGGGGGTTCAACGCCGGCGACGGAGCTTTGACGAACCCCCGTGATATTGCCGTGGCACCGGACGGCAAAGTGATTGTGCTGGACAATAAGCGTGTTGTAGAGTTCGATACTTATGCAAACTTCCTCTTGTCATTCCAGATCGACTCTCTCAGCGTTTGTTCAAGCGTATGCCTTACTGCAACCGGAGTGCTGGTTGTGGGGCCGGAGAAAATTCTTGCATATTCTTTCAGCGGCGAGAAGAAGTTCGAACTAAGCGGACAATCGCTTGTCGGGATACAGAGCCCGGAAGAATTTAGAGATGTGGGAGTCTTTGGGTCAACACTCTTTATTTTGACGCGGCATAGCATTATTGTCACGAAGGTTGTTTCTCAGTGACACTCCATCCAAATATTTGCCCGTCGTGTTACTTGATCGGCCTTAAAATGTCATTTGCTCGAAAGCGGGAATCCAGGCGGGTCCTTCTTCATCTCGTTCCCAAGCTCCGCTTGGGATCGCAGTGAATGGGACGCGTCTCGTTCACAACCGGAGGTTGGGAACGAGATTCGGTAGCGCGGTTCTAAGCATTACTCTTAGTTGGCAAATCGGCGCTCTCCACAGCAGTGGCTTAAATTGCCATTCCCGCGGAAGCGGGAATCCAGATAATTCCTTTTTTGCGCCAGAATGGATGCCCGCCTTCGCGGGCATGACAATCTTTTGTCCAAATTAAGACACTACCCTCTCCACTTGATTCTTTTTCTCAATTCTCGTATGTTTTATATGCCGTCTAATTCACCTTTTTATGAACGATAAAATATAGGGGGACTTATGTCGAAGAGTTTGAACAAAGCACAGCTTATCGGGAACTTGGGGAAGGATCCCGAATTGAAGTACACAAGCGCAGGCGTCGCGGTGGCGACCTTCTCGATTGCCACGAGCGACTCGTGGAAAGATCAGGAAGGGAATGTCCAAGAACGCACCGAGTGGCACAACATCGTCGCGTGGAGAAAACTTGCGGAAATCTGCGGCGAATGGCTGAAAAAAGGCAAGCGCGTGTACATCGAAGGACGCTTGCAGACGCGGAACTACGAGAAGGACGGAGTCAAACGATATATCACGGAGATTGTAGCGGACCAGTTGATCATGCTGGATGGAGGAGGTCAGCGGTCGACGAACGGCGGTGGCGGAAGCAGCGAAGCTGACGCCGCGTCCCCGGAGACCGTTCCCGCGAAAGAGGATGATCTCCCGTTCTAATGATTTGAAAAGATCGCCCTTCCTTAGTACATTTCACTAGCCCCGCTGCGGCGGGGCTAGTCTGTTCATGGTCTCCCGGCATCATCCGGATCCGGTCAATCAGGAAATTATGTTCTCTGAAGTCATTGTTGACGGTATTGTCTTTCTGTTCCTGCTGCTGCTCTCCGCTTTTTTTTCCGCTTCAGAGGTCGCCCTTTTCTCGCTTCAATCATCAGCGGTTGAAGAGCTGTCGGCGAAGCGACCGGGCGGATGGAGCTACGTCCTCATGCTGCTCCAGCGGCCGCGCTACCTTCTGGTGACGATCCTCATCGGAAACACCGTTGTCACAACGGCTGCCGCCGTCTTGCTCGCGTTCCTGACGCTCGATGCCGCTCAATACTACGGTTGGAACAGACAACTTTCTCTGGGCATTGAGGTCGTCGTTGTCACATTCGTTGTGATCGTTCTGAGCGAAGTGACCCCAAAAGTCATTGCGGCCCGCATACCGGTTGCATTATCCCGGCGCCTCGGATTTCCGCTCTACATTATGCTTCTTTGCTTCTATCCACTCACCGCCGCTCTCGTCAAATTGACTATGATGATCGAATCGCGTCTCGGGCTTCATCAACGTCACACCGCTTTGAAGCGGGAAGAACTCAAGACATTGGCAGACGTCGTGAGCGAACATGGAGCCATCGATCAGGAGGAACGGAGTATCATCCACAGCATGGTAAATGCTCGGGAGACTATCGTCCGCGAGGTCATGACTCCGCGCACCGACATGGTTGCAGTGGAAAGCTCTCCAAAGTCGTTCGATGAGATTGCCGAGCTATTCGTTTCGAAGAAGCACTCGCGAATACCCGTGTATGCCGAGACGATTGACAACATCAGGGGAATTCTTTACGCGAAGGATGTTCTTCCGTTTATGTATGAGAAGCAGCCGCGAAAGTCTCTCGATGTTCTGAAACTCTCTCGCGAACCCCTCTTTGTCCCCGAAAGCAAAAAAGTGGAAGACTTGCTCAAAGAGTTCCAGGAGAAGAAGACCCGCATCGCAGTGGTGGTGGACGAATATGGCGGAACCGCCGGGCTCGTCACATTTCAGAATGTCGTGCATGCCATCGTCGGGGAAATCTCGGACGAGCATGCCGCGTTGGAAGCGAAGGCGCTCAAACTCAGCGAACATTCGTACCGGTTTAACGCAACGATCGGTATCGCTGAAGCTTCGGAAGAACTGGGCGTGGCGCTTTATAACGACGAATCGGGATACGACACGCTCGGCGGCTTCATCTTTGAATTGTTCGGCAAAGTACCCAAGGAACGCGATACGGTTCAATACCAGAATATCCTCTTTACGGTTCAACGAGTGACGAGAAACCGAATTCTGTACGTCCTGGCCGACATCCAACGACCGAATGAGCCCCCGCAATGAATAAACCTCTCGCTTGTGTTTTTTTTCTCACGATCGGAATTATCTCCAGCTCGCCAGCGGCCTCAAGAGATCCGGTCCGTGCAAAGAAGGGGATGGTCGTCGCTGCCGATCCCATTGCAGCGAATGTCGGGCTGCGAATTCTTAAGGAAGGAGGAAACGCGGTTGATGCGGCGGTCGCGGTGGGATTTGCACTCGCCGTAACGTATCCCGGTGCGGGCAACATCGGCGGCGGCGGGTTCATGCTTATGCGCTTCGCGGACGGCACGGTCAAGAGTCTGGATTACCGCGAGATGGCTCCTGCGGCGTCGAAGCGCGATATGTTTCTGGACAAGAACGGGAATGTTATAGAGCAGAAAAGCACGCGAGGGCACCTCTCCTGCGGCGTGCCGGGTTCGGTTGCCGGGATGATGTATGCACAGCATCGATATGGGCGCCTCACGCGGGCGCAAGTGTTGAAACCGGCCATCGAACTTGCAGAAAAAGGCTTTCACCTCCATTACCGGCTCGCCGAAGACCTGGAGAGAATGGTTCCGGAATTTTCGGAATTTCGCAGTTCAAAAAAAGCGTTTACAAAGAACGGGAAGCCCTATAAAGAAGGAGACCTCTTCAAGCAAAAGGACCTCGCCAATACGTTGAAACGGATCCGGGACAAAGGGCGCGATGGATTCTATAAGGGAGAAACGGCGAAATTAATTATTGCAGAAATGAAACGGGGGGGCGGGCTTATTTCGTTGAAAGATCTGGAAGACTATTCTTCGGTGATACGGGATCCAATTCTGGGAACGTATCGAGGTTACGAGATCATTTCTGTCGGACCTCCGAGCAGCGGCGGCGTCGGGCTTGTGCAATTCCTGAATATTCTCGAAGGTTACCACCTTGGAGAATACAGCTGGAATTCGTCGAAGACGGTTCACTGGATGACGGAAGCGATGAGGCGGGTCTTTGCCGATCGGGCCGAATTTCTCGGCGATCCCGATTTTGTGAAAGTCCCGGTACCATGGCTCACGTCAAAACATTATGCCGAGCAGCGCAGGGTGACGATCGACTCAATGAAGGCAACGCCGAGCGACCAGATTTCTCACGGCATCCAGAAGCCGGCGGAAAGCGATCATACGACTCACTATTCTGTGGTCGATCGCTTTGGCAATTGTGTAAGCGTCACAACCACACTCAACGATGCCTTCGGGTCGAAGGTCGTCGTGACAGGGGCGGGATTTCTTCTTAACAATGAAATGGACGATTTCAGCGCAAAGCCGGGAATCCCTAACACGTACGGCCTTGTCGGCGGCAGTGCGAATGCAGTCGCGCCGAACAAGCGTATGCTGAGCTCTATGGCGCCGACTATCGTGCTGAAGGAAGGGAAACCGTTTATGATCATCGGTTCGCCCGGAGGCTCGGCGATCGTGACCACCGTTGCTCAGGTTCTTGTAAATGTTATCGACTTCAAGATGACAATCCAGGAGGCGATCGACGCCCCCAGGTTTCATCACCAATGGCTTCCCGATCGGCTCATGTATGAAGAGCGCGCCCTCTCGCAAGACGCTATCGAGAACCTGAGGGCGATGGGATATACGCTTCACATGCGTGAGGGAGCGATCGGTCTCGCAGAGGGGATCATGATAGACAGGAAAAGAGGATTGCTTCTCGGAGCCACCGACCCGCGCGGTTATGGTGAGGCAGTGGGATACTAATAGATTTGTGAATAATCAATTGTTCATCGGGGCTGGCGTTCTAAGTTGAGTAGATGCAACACAGGCATAGAGTCATGTCATTCTGATCCCGCCGTTTATTTGGCGGGGGAAGAATCCACGTAGGTCAAGCTGCATGGATCCTTCCCCCGACTTCGTCAGTATCCGGATGACAATCCAAAGCATTTCTGTATGGCGCCTGCTCTCATTACGATATTGCCGAATCGTGCTAACAGCTTATTCGTTTCGTATATTACTGTATCATTACAAAGAGGAATGAACATCAAACAAACAGGTACATTTAAAGATTGGAAACCGATCAACCCTGCATTTGATCCCAACGAACCAATGCAGGTAGGTGGACAGGCGGTCATCGAGGGAGTGATGATGAGGGCCAAGGGAATGATCGCAACAGCCGTAAGGAAACCGAACGGATCGATCGTTGTCAAGAAGGAAGAATTCCATTCGTTTATCGAGCGCCATCCGAGCCTTAATCTCCCGGTTCTTCGGGGTGCCATCGGTTTGGTCGAGATGATGTACATCGGAATCAAGACGCTCAACTATTCCGCAGAGGCCGCTCTCGATGACGCATCCGGTTCGCCACATTCAGATGAATCCTCGAAAAGCGGCGCATTGGATTTAGCTCTTGTGGCAACGCTTGTCTTCGCCTTTGCTCTGGGCATCGGGATTTTCTTCTTTCTGCCGTTGTTTATTGCGACCACGATGTTCAGGATTGAACAACAACCGTTGTTGTTCAATTTCGTTGCCGGTGTAATTCGTATCATCATCCTTCTGGCCTATCTTTATTCCATCTCGCTGATGAAGGGTGTCCACAGAATCTTTCAATATCATGGCGCAGAACATAAAGCGGTCTACACGTTCGAACAGAGTGCTCCGCTCGAAGTACACTCTGCGATGAGATTCACACGATTTCATCCCCGATGCGGCACCAGCTTCGTTCTGCTTGTGATGTTTGTGGCGATTATCCTCTTCAGCGTTCTCGATGCAGGCGTGCTGCTGGTGGCAGGCTCGCTCAGCCTTTCATTGCGGCTTGTGACCCACATCCCGTTCATTCCGGTGGTCGGCGGTCTTTCGTATGAAGTCCTGAAATTCTCGGCCCGCCATATCACATCTCCCGTCGGCAGGATCATTGCAGTTCCCGGCCTTTGGCTGCAAAGAATTACAACGAAAGAACCGGACGAATCACAAATGGAAGTCTCGTTGGCGGCAATCCGCGCCGCTCTCCGGCTCGACGAGGCTCCATCAACGACGAAGATCTCGTCGTTGAGCATCGGTTAACTAGTGCCGATTCCAATAATAAATATTGTATTTGGAGGCCAGAGTCACACTGAGCGACGCCCTGACAGTGTGCCGCTTTACGGCA
>CAYYHS010000006.1:2504-20247 GCA_964471785.1 uncultured Chitinophagaceae bacterium | reverse complement strand
TGGAGGCATCGCGTGCGTTTCGATTCCGCAGGCTTTCTTTGGTTCTTTCTTTGGCCTCAAAGAAAGAACTATTATCCAATGTACTTTGCTAATGCAAGATTAGTAATGAGAAATGGCACTAGTTTGTGCATTGAAAAGCTTGAGGGAAGAATCGAAGCGCGAGAACGAATTGCCCGTGGGCGTCTCTACTTAACCAACCAGAGGCTGAGTTGAGGGACATACGTAATGATGATGAGCCCGACGAGGAGAACGAGGATGAACGGAAGTGTTGCGGCAGTCACCTGGCCGATGCTTTTCTTAAACCGGAAGCTCGACATGAAGAGGTTCATTCCGACCGGAGGCATCAGATAGGCAATCTCAAGATTGGCGAGAAAAATAATTCCAAGATGAATCGGGTCGACGCCGTACTGTTTGGCAATGGGGACAATGAGGGGAACAACAACGATTGCCGAAAAGATTTCCATCATCATCCCGATCGCCAGCAGGAAAATGTTAAGGATGATAAGGAAGAGAGTCTTGCTTTGGACAAACTGGCGAATAAGCTCGAAGAGCTGCTGGGGAATTTGTTGATCGATGAGGAAGCTCGTTAAACCCATCGCTGTCGCCAGGATCATGAGGATAGCCCCGACAAGAACCATACTCTCCTTCATCACTCGCGGCACGTCTGTCGTGAGTTTCAGGTCTTTGTAAACGAAGACCTCCACAATAAAAACGTAAAAGGCAGTTACGGCGGCTGCTTCCGTAGCCGTGAAGTACCCACCATAGATTCCCCCGATGATGAAGAACGGGAGCGGAATCTCCCAGGCGACATTCTTCAATGCTCTCCACAATGTCCTGAAATCAAACGGGTGCCGTTCAATCTTCGCCGCAACTCCCTGACGAATGCTGTAGATCGCCAAGACGGTGACCAGCAAAATACCCGGCACGATACCGGCGCGGAATAATTGATCGATTGAAACTTCTGCAACCGTCCCGTAGAGGATGATTGGAAGGCTTGGGGGAAAAAGAAGGCCGAGGCTCCCCGACGTAGTGACGAGCCCGAGAACGAATTTCTCGTTGTATTTTTCTGCAATGAGAATCGGAAAGACCAGCCCCCCCAGGGCAACAATGGTGATGCCGGACCCTCCGGTAAACGCGGTGAACACTGCACAGCTTGCCAGTACAACAATAGCCAGACCGCCCGGCATCCAGCCGATCAGCGCCTGCGCCAGCGCCACAATTCTCTGAGGCGCCTTGCTTTCAGCCAGGAAGTAACCGGAGACGGTGAACAGGGGAATCGCCAGCAGCACAGGCTGGCTCGCCAGGCGGTACATTTCCACAATGATTGCAGCCGTGTCGATGCCCTGCGAAGAAAAACCGAGGAGCGAAATCGTCCCGATGATCGTAAAAAGAGGTGCGCCGATGAAGACAAATACCGCCAGGATGAGGACGATGTAGATGACCGGCATCAGTGCGACTCCTTAAAGTGCCATTCGCCCAATGCAATCTGCGATGCCCATATCAGCGCGTGAACAAAGAATCGGAACGAAATAATTCCGTATCCGATAGGAATGATGATGATAAAGTAGGTTGTCGGCAGGTTGAGGATCAGTGTGCTCGCCGAGTCCTGCTCGGACCGGACGAACGCAAATGCCGCTTCCATCAAATAGAAACAGACGACGGCGGCGAAAAGATTGGTCAAGACATAGAGGATTTTTCTATACCGCTCTGCGGCAAGCTTGTTGATGAACTCAATTTTCAGGTGACGTCCTTCGCCCGTGGCGATGATGGCGCCGAGGAAACCGATCCAGAGCACCAGATGGCGGAGAAGCACATCCCCCCACTCGATGCCGGTGTGAAATAAATTCCTCAACAGCACCTGGCCGAACGCCATGAGAATCATCACGGAGAGCAGGAAAATAATCAGCCATCCGGTGATCCGCGCAAGCCATCGGTCAAGAAAAATGAGGTACTTCATTTGCCTTCTTTCGCTCGATAATCTGCAATCGATTTTTCCACCCGGGCAAGGAGGTCCGCACTGTAGAGTTTGCCGACCATCAGCCGGCGCGCATTCTTACCGATCTCTTCGTACTGGCTCACTTCATTCGCTGCGGGCCTCGTGAAGATAATTCTATTTTTCTTCAATACCTCGAGAGATTTAATATTATCCTTGCGGCTTTGCTCCGTCAGCTTGCGCATCAGCAGCTTGCCGTTCCGGAGGAGAATCTCCTGAAGGTCGGGCGGCATTTTATCGAATTCCCGTTTAGAGATGACCACGGCACCCGACGCATTCGTCAGGGGAAAATCTAGCATGTACTTTGTCGCCGTGCACCATTGCAGCGAAACGCCTGCGAGCGGAGACGTATACATGCCGTTGATGAGCCCTGTCTGGAGCGATGTCAGCACGTCGGTAATGGAAAGCTGGATCGGGTTAATCCCAAAAGCCGCAAACGTTGCTTCAGCGACCGGGTCCCCTT
The DNA here is from genome assembly GCA_964471785.1 of uncultured Chitinophagaceae bacterium. Classification (GTDB taxonomy): domain Bacteria; phylum Bacteroidota; class Ignavibacteria; order UBA10030; family UBA8401; genus JAGVPT01. Next base: position 17,791 of record CAYYHS010000006.1, on the reverse strand, counting down.
CCCACTGCCACATCTTAACGCTGCGCATATCATTGACCTTGTTCACCGGGATGTTCGTGAAAACGTAGACGAACCCTACTTCCGCCCAGCCGAGGAGTTCGTACCCGCCTGCCTCGAAATCCTTCCTTAATTCTCCGTCGTACTGCTGGACAACGTAATCCACTTCATCAGAATTCTTGAAGAGAAACGGCGCATCGAGAATTCTTGCCGACTTTGCGATTTCACCGATGCCGACGCCGGTGATGCCGGCGCTTTGTAATTGGCCCAGACGGATCTTGCGGATAACATCCTTTTCATCCCCCGCAACTCCTCCTGGATAGATCTTGAAACCAAGCCGTCCCCCGCTCTCCTTGCGAATAGCCTGGTCGTATTCCTTCATCACGGTGATCCAGGTACTCCCCTCGGGTGCCAGGGTAGCAAATTTTATTGTGAACTCCTGGGCGAAAAGGTGGGATCCCAGGAGGCAGGTTCCAAGAAACAAGATAGCTCTTCTCATCGAAAAATCCTTCTCTGGTTAATTCGAGTGAAATTAAAAGAGATCCGACATTTTTGCACGGAGCGCCCGCGCCTTCTGTTTCGCGATGGCATTGACGAGACGCTGCTCGGGCAGAATATCGATGGAGGCGTCATCGACGTTTTTTAGAAGGGACAGGAAAAGAGTTGTGTCCTGTACCTGCACCGCATAGCTCTTTGCATAGTAGACAAACGGAAGGAGCAGCTTCCGCTCGCCGATCGCGAGGCATTTTTCAAAGTGCTCCTTTGCCTTCGCGGGATTTCCCCCCAGTGCCTTCGGCGTCGTTGCCAGAATCGTCCCGAAGTAGAGATGCGCGCTGCCGTAGAAGAAATTCTCATCATGATGAAGGACAAAATCCATCATCGCATTGACTTTATACAAATCTCCCAATACTTCCGGATCTCCAATGCTCAAGTTGATGAGATTTCCCCATGCATTTGCAGTCCAGAAAAGAGCCGGCACGTCGTCATCGGAAAAAGAGTCGAGACTTTGCACGAATGCAGCCGGGGCTTCGTCAAAAGCCGTGTTAAAGTTCTTGTTCTTCCGCAGAACTTCCAGGCCGTAATCACGAGCACGCGCGTAAAACATTTTAGCACGCTCGGGGTCCTGATCCTCGACAAAACCGAGCGAATACCCCGCATATCCCTGGGTTAACATAATAAGGAGATGGTCGTTTCCGGGGTCGGATTTGTGAAGTGCTTCGAGAAGTTTAAGGTCCGAAGCAATTGCTTGCTCTGCGAGCTTGAGGTCGGATTCTTCGAACACCGCCGCCATTCCTTCATCGAGGATTCCGGTCGTCGATTTTACTGCTACAGTTTGGAGAAGTCCGCACGACCAACTCTCAAACGCAAAGCATAGAAGAATCGAGGTAAGAATGATTTTCATAATTTCGTGGATAAATATAGAGAAAATGGTCAATTAATACAAAGAGAATATTTTGGGCAAAGCCGCATTTGAACGGTGGAAATACTGAAACCCTTGCTGGGCCGTTCTGAGGATTCCGACGTTTTCTGTCGGGAGACGAGTGTGAAAGGTATCGCTTTGCGAGAACCCGCCTTAGTACCATGTACGGATCTTTCGCCCCGCTGAATAACGGGGCTCAGCATGACAGGAGGGATTCGTTTTGACTTGATTCGATCACCGAGACGGTTTCTGTTCACAGTTGCACAACGGGGTTATTTGCAAATCCCGTCAAACTGTCTTACTATTATGCAAGGTTCGCTGCAGACAAAGGACTTCCCGATGAAGATACTTGTTGTTGAGGACGAAAAGAAAGTTGCGGCTTTTATCAAAAAAGGACTCGAAGAGGATAACTTCAAGGTCGAACTTGCCTACGACGGAGAAAAGGGAGAGGAACGTGCTACCGAAAGTACCTTCGACCTCATCATTCTCGACATTTTGATGCCTAAGAAGGACGGATTGACGATGCTCGAAGAACTTCGCGCGAAACACATCTCCACGCCGGTGTTGATGATCACGGCAAAAGGTTCGGTCGAAGACAAAGTACGCGGGCTCGATTCGGGCGCAGACGATTATCTCGTGAAGCCGTTCGCCATCGCAGAGCTGCTCGCCCGGGTCCGTTCGCTGCTTCGTCGCGGAGGACTTGAAAAGCTGACGACGCTCGCTATCGCAAATCTAACCCTCGACCTCGTTTCACACAAAGCCATCCGGGGCGGGAAAACGATCGAGCTCACGGCCAAGGAGTACACCCTTTTGGAATACTTCATGCGAAACACCAACAAAGTGCTCAGCCGGACCATCATCTCGGAACACATCTGGAACTACAATTTCGACACCGGCACCAACATTATCGACGTTTACATCAACCATTTGCGCAACAAGGTCGACGGAGAATTCGAAAAGAAACTAATCCATACGGTGCGCGGGGTCGGGTACATGATGAAAGCATCGTGAAATGAAATACCTCCATTCCATTCGCTTAAAACTTACCGCCTGGTATACCTTGATTCTTGGCGTCACGCTCTTCGGCTTCGGCTTGACATCCTACTTCTTTACGAAAGAAAACCTCCTTGCTAGCCTCGATTACTCCCTCCGCAACGAAGTCGTCTGGCTGAAGAACTTCATCTAGCCGCAGGCGAGAAAAGTGAAACTGAAACGGCAGCGCATAGCCCCTGCCGCCACGGCCAAGAAGCAGGAAAAGAAGGTGCGGCGCTCTCACGAAGTTGAGGTAACCCAGGACGATTCGACGGAGTTCGATCAAATCTGGAACCAGATCTATGAGCATACCCTTTTGAGCCCGAAGAAGCAGATCATCCAGATCCGCGACCGCAATGGCGACATCCTTTACAAATCGTACAGCCTTGGCAAGGAGGATATTATTTTCGAGGATATCCCATTCAACACGACGAAACTCGTGACGATCTACGACGCCCAGGGCCAGCCGCTGCGGCTTGCCGTCACTCAGAACGCCTTCGCGAAAATCTACGTTGCATATCCCGAGGCTGAAATCGGCGAGGTACTCGGAAATCTCTTCTACATTTTTATCATCCTCGTCCCCGTCGCATTAATCCTCTCGGTTCTCGGAGGGTGGTTCCTCGCCAACAAATCTCTGAAGCCCGTCGATAAGATAACAAAGACCGCGAGGGATATTACTGCCCAGAACCTCGACCAGCGCATCGTCACTGTCGACGTCGATGACGAAATTGGCCGCCTCATTCTAACGTTTAACGACATGATCGGCCGTCTGCAGAGTTCCTTCGACCAGATCAAGCAGTTTTCCATCGATGCATCGCACGAATTGCGAACTCCGCTTACGGTCATGAGGGGGGAGCTCGAACTTGCGCTTCGTTCAAAACAGCCGAACGAAGGGTACAGGCAAATCCTCTCGAGTACCTTGGACGAAATCCTGCGCATGTCGTCTATTATTGAAAACCTGCTGCTCCTCGCCAAAGGAGATATCGGAAAATCGACCATCACATTCGAACAGGTCGCTCTCGCTCCTATCATCAGAGAACTTCACGAAGACGGGGAAATGCTCGCTGAGCGGAAACATATCCAGGTGAATCTGGAAACCGTTGAGGACCTTTCCGTATCAGGGGACACTGTCCGCCTTCGGCAGCTCGTTCTCAATCTGTTGGACAACGCGATCAAATATACGCCCGAGTATGGAACGGTCGCGCTGTCACTCGTCCGGGAGAACGGTTCGGCAAAAATCGTTGTTCAGGATAATGGTATTGGAATACCTCCTGAAGACCAGCCAAAAATATTCGACAGGTTTTATCGCGTCGACAAAGGGCGTTCCCGCGAATTGGGGGGAACCGGCCTGGGCCTTTCGATCGCGCAATGGATTACGGAAACTCATGGCGGTAAGATCTTCGTCCAAAGTGAAGTGAACAAGGGAAGTACCTTTAGTGTTCTGCTACCTCTACTGGACCGCTGATTTTTTAGCTTGACTCTGAAAATTCAAAACCCTAAGTTAGGCGTCAGAGAATTTCAGCCTCACTGGAATCAGCCAAACGCAATATCCCCACAACCACCTTTTCGAAAGGAGCGTTCGTTCCATGAAGAAGATTCTAAGTTTAGTGATGGCGCTTGCATTCGCCTTCACGCTCTCGTTTGCACAGGATGCGGCAAAACCGCAGGATAACAGCACGCCGCCGACAAAATCAGAGATGAAAGTGAAGAGCGACAAGAAGAAGATGAAGAAAGACAAGAAGAAATTGAAGATGGATAAGAAGAAGATGAAGAAAGATAAGAAGAAAATGAAGAAAGACAAGAAAGCGATGAAGAAAGACGACATGGGAAAGAAAGACGAGACGAAGTAATTTCTCGGTGTTGCATGAATACCAAAGCCCCGCCTCGATTTGAGACGGGGCTTTTTTTTGAATTGGAATCCTTCCGGAATTGATTGGCTTTCAATTGGTGAATGAATGCCGCGCCCATCGCTCACCTTCCCAATCAGAAATTGGGAACGAGAGCGCGTGTCGTTAACTCGTAGCCAGTAACTCGTTCCCAAAGTCCGTTTGGGAGCGAGCTTATAGATCAAAATCAACGCGCCATTCCTCCCATTGCATCAATACCATTTCTTATTGCTTGTCGCTCTCCTTCTTTTTATATTTTTAAAACAGGCTCAGCCGACATGGCAATGATTCGCTACCTCCGATCGTTTAAGCTCTCCTCGATTCCCACAAAACTTCTCCGGTTTCAGAAGAATCCTCCCGTAGGCTCATACAATCTGCGAGTCGTTTCGCTGGAAGGGGAGCTGGAGTCTCCGCACCTGCTCCCGAAAGAACTCCGTTTTGCTTTGCTAAAAGATCCAACACTGAAAAGCCGCATCGGAAAAGTGTTGAAGAACGGCAAGGCAATCGGTATCAGAACAATTGAAAAGACTCCGGAACGGGTTCTCAGCGCCATCAACAATGTCGCTGTCCTCACGCAGCATCGAACAATCATCACATGGCTGCCGGGATTGCTTACGGCCCAGACGAGGCCGATGTTCCTTCCGAATGATCACGAACTTGCTGCGAAGAGCGGCGTCGATCTCGATGAAGAAATCGCCGTTATTCTGTCTCACCGGCTCGACTTCAAGAAATTTATCATCGTTGACGAAGGTAACCTCGGCATCAGCGAGTCCGATCATCAGCTCGTCGCCCGACTCAACGAGATCATCTCTTCGATCGTGATACGCCATGTTACCAGTCGTATGACGTTCGACAACGCCGATACACGGACGGCGACAGCTCAAGCTATCATCAAGGCTCTTCTCTTCATAGGACCGATCACGCACGTTCTTGAACTGTACACACACGGCTTCGGAAAGCTCTTTGCCGCATCGACCGACGACGTCCTTGCGGAAGCCGCCGAACTTTTTGCATTGCGGGGATCCGGGTTCACCTGGAAGCAGCTCATCGTACGTTCAAGAATTCTTATTCCGGTGTTCGCGCTGGCCACGTACGGGGCGTTCAACGTCGACCCGTTAATTGACAGCGGACATCTCTCGTGGGCAGGAGCGGTCTTCGGTGTTTCTTCGGTTGCCCTTTCGTTGGCGACAGCGATTCAAAGCGTTCGCATGTACAAAACGTGCGTCGACGATCTGGTAAGAGACGGCAAGATTTCGATAACTCGGAATCTAGGCCGATGGACGATGGCGGTGAAACAAGATTTTACTAACCCGGCACGGCTGGGCCTCATTGTGGGAGCGATGATCTCTCCGCTGATGTCCATGATTGTTTTCGTCTGGTTCCCCTTCACGGTCCACAACGGATGGGTCCTGGCTCTGTTGGGCACTACTGAAACCATCACGGCCGGAATCGTAGTCGTTCTTTCCCGGCGAATTAATGCGATAAAATTCCAGCTGGAGCTCAACGCTCTTCTCCGCAAGGAAAGTTCGGCGAAGAGGGGCTAGTCCTCCTAGTGCCGCCTCCACGCGAACAATCCAATTGCATCTTCCGGCAACATTGTCTATTTTCATATCGATCATAAATTTCTCGCCGGTTTTTTGCCAACAACCATTAGGCGTCGCACGTAAAACCTGGATGTCCGACTCGAGATAATCATGGTTCTCAACGAGGCGGGTACACTCTCGGCGTTGGCCAGATGTTGCAGACGTTTTTATGATGAAGCATTCTGCGGAGAACTAAAATGGCTCCATCTCTCGTAACCACGCCTTCGATACCATGACGATGCATGAAGAACAGGGAACTGAGACGACGCTAGCCCGACGCCTTGGCTTGACGTCGGCCATCATGGTAGTCATCGGATCCGTCGTGGGATCAGGAATATTCCTGACACCTCAGAGCATCGCCGCAACCGTTCAAGTACCCGGTGTCATGATCTTTGTCTGGGTTTTGACTGGGTTGTTGACGCTGGCAGGCGCATTAACGAACGCTGAGATTGCTGGAATGATTCCGGAAGCGGGTGGACAGTATGTCTTCTTTCGAATAACCTACGGCGATCTGACCGGATTTCTGTATGGATGGACAACCTTTATCGTCTATCAGACCGGATCCATCGCAGCAATTGCCGTTGCCTTTGGTCGATACTCCGGGTACTTCATCAACCTCCCTCATTTCAGCCCGGAGCTCGAAGCATGGAAGCTCCCCCTTATCGGCAACATTTATCCGCTGAAAGATATCGGCGTGAGCATGATGGCGATTTCGGCCATTCTCCTTCTCGCGGTCGTCAATTATTTCGGCGTGCAATTTGGGGGAATCGTGCAGGATGTTTTTACCTTCATGAAGGTTCTGGCCATCGGCGGCATCGTGGTTCTAGCCTTCACGGTTGGACACGGAAGCACCGCTCACTTCTTTCCGTTGTGGGGCGCACCGCAATCGGGTGCCCTGCTCAGTGCTATCGGAATTGCGATGATCGCGACGCTCTGGTCGTACGATGGATGGAACAGCCTGACGTACCTGGCGGGAGAGGTAAAGGAACCAAAAAAAAATATCCCAATCGCTCTTGTCGTCGGCACTCTCATCATTATTCTTATTTATGTCGCGACGAATCTCGCATACCTGTACATCCTTCCCATCGGAGAAATCGCGACCTCCAAACTCGTTGCCGCAGACGTTATGGAAAACATTTTCCACGGGTACGGAGGTGCTATCATCTCGGCGATGGTAATGATCTCCACGTTCGGAACAGTCAACGCCACTTCGATGACCACGGCGCGCGTTTATTTTGCGATGGCCAAGGACAGGCTCTTTTTCCGCAGCCTCGGAAAGATCCATCCCCGTTACAGAACGCCGGGAACATCTCTTCTCGTGCAGGGAGTGTGGGCATCGCTTCTCACATTAACGGGAACATACGACCAGATATTCACATACGTCATTTTTGCAGGATGGATTTTTTATGCGCTGGGAGCTTCTGCGGTTTTTGTGTTGAGGAAGAAGATGCCCGATACACCCCGGCCGTACAGAGTGCCTGGGTATCCGTATATACCAATTGCGTTTATCGTCGTCGCGACATGGTTCGTCTACAATACCATTGTTCAGCAAACAGCCGACTCGATGGTGGGATTGTTTCTGCTCCTCGCCGGCATCCCCTTTTACCTCTACTGGCGTCGGGGAATAATAAAGTCGAAAGCCTAAGTGCAGACCTCCTCCGTAAAACAATGAAGGCGATGAGTGATCATCGCCTTCACTGTTTCATCCTGCTGACTATCCTTCTTTAGAAATCTCCCCCGAGAGAGATATAGTACTTGGGGATCGAGAACGACTCCCCGTTGAACGACCATGCAACATCGAACTTGAGCGGGAGGCCGAACATGATAATCCGCGCGCCGAAACCGGTGCCGATCAGAAGGTCCTGGGTAACGGTGTTTCCGTTCGGATCTTTGACCAAAAAACGGTACGCCCGATCCTCCGTCCATGATGATCCGACATCGACGAACGTTGCGCCGGTGATATTCTCCATCGCAAGGGGCAGTCCGCCGGTGACGAGATAGCGGATCAGGGGAAAACGGAGTTCGTAATTCATCAATGCATATTTTGTTCCGTTCGCCGTATTGTAATCGTAGCCGCGCAGCGGAAGCGCGGGTGAAAGAAACGCATAATCCTCTACATTCTGAATCGGTATTCCGCCGTTTGCAAACTCGCGGTTGATCCACCCGTCGGTCCCGCCGATGAAGAATCGCTGAGCATTCGTTCCCATGCTCCAGCCCCCCGCCCAGCGAATCACAAACGAATAATCTCTCCAGAATTTATTGTACGTTCTGTAATCGAGCGTGAACGTCTGGAAATTGAGCGCCTCATCGCCGGAGGTGATGGGCGGACTGATCATGGCACTGATGTTGTACCGAGTCCCGTTGTTCGGCGCCGTGTATCCCCACATAGCGTTGTCGTGAACGAAGCTCAGGGTCGGCATCAACAGCGTGCGTCGCTGCGAAGGTTCGTCAGGGTAGTCAAGATTCTCCCGGGCAAGATTCAGCCAACTCAAGCCGAGCTCGAAACGGTTGAACTTGTCAAGAGGGTCCGACGCCGTTACTGAAACACCCCACGTGGTGAAGCGATAGAGCGCAAGAGCGCCGGAATAGTCGTAGAGATAGAGAAAACGCGCACTGTGAAACCCTTCAAATCCATAGTCGATCTTGAGAGGCAAATAATTGTACGCCAGAACGTAGTCGCTGTTTTTCAGATCCAGCAGGAGGTTCGTGAGGAAATAAATTTGATGATCGCCCAGCATGTCGCTGAAGGCCATCATTGTCGTTCCTTGAACACCGTAGAAGGTGCTGAATGCGGCATTGCCGTAAATAATATCGGGAGAGAAGTTAAGTTTGTACTTGTTCACCTTGTAGTTCCCTTCGGCGTCCATGTACATGCTCGAGTCGAGTTGACTTTCCGAAGCGGCCGGCTCAACGGAAGGGATTTTTTCCCTCGTTTGATCATCTGAGAATACGTAGTTGTGAAAATCGATCCGGACCTTGTCGCCATACACACCGACGGTGTCGCTGGACAACGCGTTGCTTACCAGCGAAACGGAGTCCTTCGCCGTCTGAGCGCCCGGCGTCGGAGCGGCTTTTTGTGACAATCGCATCGACCGTTTAACATACTCGGTGGGCTCGATCTCCGAGACAGCGAGTTTCTTATCGAACGGCGCCTTCATGACGAAAATATCGAAGCCCGCTTCGTCCAGGGCAGCAAAGGAAAGTTTGTTCCCGTCGGCGGAGAGAGAAAGCTGGAACACTCCCGTGAGCGAATTCGTGATGGGGCGGTCGGCCCCCGTAACGAGATTGCGTTCGTAGATGTTCCCGATTCCGTTTCGGTCGGACACATAGAGCATCTTTGTCCCGTCCGGCGATATCACCGGCGAGGTTTCGTCGCTTCCGCTATAGTCGGTGATGCGCTTGATCTGCATCGTGCTGATATCCATAGCATAGATGTCGAACTGAGAGTAGTCAAACTTCGACATTCTGAATTTCGGGGCGACGGCCTCGCGCGCGACGTAGTCCCTCCTGTCCGATGCAAAATAGACTGTCTTGCCGTCCGGCGACCAGCTTGGGTCTAAATCCGAAAAGAGATCGTCGGTGAGGTTTGTAAGGTCCTTCGATGTCAGATCGTAGACAAAGATATCCGACTGCTTTGCATCATCGCCGACAAATGCAAGCTTGTCGCCTTTCGGCGACCAACTCACGGAAAAGATCCCGTCCAGCTTGAACCGGAGTTTCTCCTGGCTGCCGGTGGAGGCGTCGACGATGAAAATAGCGTCAGCGTCTCCGCTCTTGACGGCGAGGGCAATTTTCTTGCCGTCGGGCGACCACGTAATCCCCGGCGTTAACAGATGGAGTTCTTCGAAATCCGACGCCCTCTGTCCATCGACGATTTTGGTAATCTTGTTGTCGATCGTCGAGATGATGAACACATCAAAATAACCGTCGCGGTCGGAAATGAATGCGATCTTATCTCCTTGCGGGGAGATCGAAGGACTCGTGTTGTAGAAGTTTGACTCCTTCACATGGTTCGTCAACCGGGTGGCAAAATCTGCGGGGTCTTCTCGTTTTGCAATGTCGGGCCAGTAGAGAACTTTCTGCTCCTTTTGCCATCGCTCGTTAAGCTCGGAGACGCTCAGGCCAAGCGCGCTGCGGAAACCCTGGTCAACATTCCGCGTACCTCTGATGCGATTCAGGATTTCGGCAATTTTCTGATCGCCGTATTTATTGGCGATGTAATACCAGACAGATTGTCCGCCGCGATACGCGAAATAGCCGCTCAGGTATTCGATTGGGGGGAGATAGGTATGAATCGTAGCATCCCGCATGAACATGTCGGAGTTGGTGTCCCACCTCAGCGATTCAAATTCTGCAAGTCCTTCGTTGAACCACATCGGCAGCTGCAGCCGAATGTTGTTCGAGATGATTGACTGGATCGACCCGCCATAGAACATGTCGTTGAGTACCGCGTGGACCATTTCATGGTGAATGACATGCCGGTACATGCGGTAGTTGCCTTCAAATGGGATCACCATCCTATTTTTGAATAACTCCGTGACACCGCCGATCCCTTCTTCAAGATACTCCGAGATAACGTTTGTCTGTTGAAAGTCGTTATGGGAATTGTACACCATGATCGGTATCCGGTTGTTGATCTGGTACCGGAAACTCTTGCTGATCATCGTGTAGGAAGATTCGGCGGCGGCGGCGGTGAAGTTGGCGAGATACTGCCCATCCTGGCTGAAGTAAATGTCGAAATGGCTGGTTTGGATATAAAACCATTCGAACTTCTTATACTGAACCTTGTTCTGGCCAAAGTTGGCTTCCTGGGCCATCCCGGAAGTGAATCCGGCGATGAGAAGGAATCCGAGCACTAGAAGCGTTGACCTCATCTGTCCCTCATTGGCTTACGATGCGGATTTGGCGGTCTCGTGTGTGTCATGCATCCTCTATAACGTGGTGAACCGAGAGAAAATTCCTACCTGCTTTTTCTTCTCCTTTTCCGGGGAGTCTCTTCGGAATCGACGCAAGCAAAGTCGATTTCACGATTTTCTACATTGACGCTCACCACTCTTACCGAAATACTGTCTCCGAGCCGGAAGGTCTTTCCCGTCCGCCGGCCGACGAGTGAATAGCGTTTCTCATCGTGCTCATAATAGTCGTCGCCGATATTGCGCACATGAATCATCCCCTCGACTAGCAAGTCGTTGATCTCCACGTACATTCCGTAATTCGTCACTCCCGAGATCACTCCTTGAAACTCGTCGCCAATGTGCTGTTTCATATATTCTGCCTGCATCACTTTCACCGACGCCCGTTCGGCCTCCATCGCCACTCTCTCACGGTCCGAAGACCATTTGCAGATATGAGGAAGTTCCTTGATGTAATGTTCGCGGCGTACATGCGGCATACCCTTGCTGTATTCATCCAGCATTCTATGCACAACGAGGTCGGGATACCGGCGTATCGGTGACGTAAAATGTGTGTAGAAGTCAAACGCCAGGCCGAAGTGTCCGATATTTTTGTCTGAGTAAACCGCCTTCGCCATCGCACGCAGGGAGACTTCGTTGATAACATTTTCTTCGGGTGTTCCCCGAACCTCATTGAGAAGTTTCTGCAAGTCTTTTGACGACACAGAGGCGCTGACGTTTAACTTATGCCCGAACTTTTCAACGAAGATTGACAATTCCCGAAGCTTTTCGATGTCCGGCGAGTCGTGAATCCGGTATACAAATGGCCGGATGTCCTCCTCCTTTTTATGTTTGCCGATATGTTCTGCAACGGTCTGATTGGCCAGCAGCATGCATTCTTCGACAAGCTGGTTGCTCTTCAAGCGGCTTTTGATTTTCACTTCGACCGGTTTACCCCTCTCGTCATACCTGAATTTCGCTTCCGGGGAGTCGAAGTCGATACTGCCGCTCTTCATCCGTTTGGCTTTCAAGCGTTGGGCAAGTTCCCACAGCGACAAGAGCGGTGCTGCATATTCGCCCTTGCCTGAATTCAAAATTTCTTCTACCTGGTCGTACGTGAAGCGCCGTTTGGAGTTGATGACACTGCGACTGATATCGTATTGCTTTATCTTGCCTTTGTCGGTCACATCCATGACGCACGAGTATGCCAGCCGGTCGACGTTGGGTTTCAGACTGCAAAGATCGTTCGATAGTTTTTCCGGCAGCATGGGGACCACCTGATTTGCAAGATAGACACTCGTCCCGCGGCTGAACGCCTCGCGGTCGAGGACTGTCCCTTCCTTCACGTACGCGCTCACGTCCGCGATATGCACTCCGATCCGGACTGTTGTCGCGTCGACACTCTCTATAGAGATCGCGTCGTCAAAATCTTTCGCGTCATCGGGGTCAATCGTAAAGCAGATGAGCGATCGGAAGTCTTTCCTTCGATTGATTTCATCGGGGGGAATCGTTTCGGGAATGCCTTGGACGTAAGACTCCACTTCGCGGGGAAACGATGTGGGAAGCCTGAATGCCTTGATGACTGAGGCGACTTCGGCGCTCGAATCTCCCGAGCGACCGATAATTTCGATAATCCTTCCTTCGGGGTTGCGCAAGTCGTCTTCCCACGACTCGAGGGCAACGACGACTTTATCGCCGGGCTTCGCCCCGTTGAGCCCTTCGCGTGGCACATAAATGTCCCGCGGAATCTTCCGGTCATCGACGACGACAAAAAAGAAATTCTGGCTTTGCTCGAGAGTCCCGACAAATTCGGTGTGCGCGCGCGAAACGACCGCTACAATTTCTCCTTCTGACCTTTTGCCGTTTTCCTCTTTCCCCCGATAGGAGGCAAATGGAGTAACGTCGACGGTGTCGCCGTCAAGCGCAGTCCCGAGCGATTTCGGTCCGATGTAGAGTTGTCCGAACTCGGCACCCGGAACGGTGACGTAGCCGTACCCCTGTTTACTCATTGAGAGGATCCCGCGGACGGTTCGCTCGAACGCATGCCGCGCATACCCTTTCCGCCGGGCATGAGACAACACCGTGCTTTCGACAAAGGCATGGAGAACGTCGCGCAATGCCTGAAATTCTTTCTCATCGCGAATGCCCAAACGCTTCGCCACCTGGCGGGACTTGAATGCTTCGCGGGGATGCGCATCGAAAAACTCGGTGACGCGCTGTTCCAATGTTCCTTTTGGTGAACTCTTTTGTGCCATAGCTCTGGTTAGAATGCAAATCTATAATAAATGCGCGCCCCGCTGGTGGGTCTGCGTATATCATACGTCTCAAGCGGGTCTACCTTTCTGTCGACCTCAAACATAAAATTGCGGAGACTCTCGTTCTGAATGAGCGAACCGAGAGACCACTGCACGGAGACGTTTGCGTTGTTGATATCGTTGAACACTTTTCCTCCAAAGCTCCAAAAGGCGTTCCCGACAACACCGCTAAGACGAAGGTCTGGCGACGTACCCGAATAACGAATATCGATATTGCTGACGGCATTGATGCTGTTGGCCTTAAGAAAGTCCATCATCATCCCCGAAAGGAGTGTGTTCGTGAGCCCCGAGATGAGAGAGCCGCCGATGGATCCCCCGAGCGAGTTTGCGATTCCCTGTTTATCGTTTGAAGTAAGGTCGTCGCGGAATTTTCCGGGACTGCCGGGGGTCGACGTGAGAAGAAAAGAGATCGCGTCCGATTCAACGTCGCCGGTGCGCTCCGTTTCGTTCCCGTTCTCGTCAACCGTCGAGAGTCCGATTTTCACTTTCGGATCGTAACGAGAACCGGTGATTGCCAGCGAAACGACGACCTTCTCCGAGGTCGGGATTGATGATTCTTTTTGTGCCACGGTTTCCGGTTTCAAGTGAGAGCCCGTGTACGTCGCTTTGATATCCAGTTCCGGATTGTCGGGCTTCCCCGTAAATCTCAACGTTCCCGAAGCGACGAATTCTTTATAGAATTCATATTTGGATTTGTCGGATACCGAGATTGTGCCGGTGAGACGCACATTGCTCCCCTCCTTGCTTAACCCGAGCTTACCGTTCAGGTCCGCAAACAACTCTTCGTTCGTCGCCGCGTTGAAAATCATTCGGATCTGAACAATCCCGTCTGTTTGGATGACGAGGTCATAGCCCAGGCCGTCGAGAAACGTCGATTCGTTCGAAAGGCGGGCATCTTTTGCAGGGCGCAAAAACGCAAACAGGTTCGGGCCCAGAAGCGTGGTGTCTCGCACCGGTTTGGATGTATCGTCGACGACGAGAACGTTGACGTAGCGCGATGAAACGAGGCTAGAGCTCTCCCGCGTCGAGGGAAACGTCAGCGATGCTTGTTTGACAAAGAGCGACCCGGTGAGGCGGGAACTCGTATAAGTTCCGTCAAACGCCAGTCCCTCGGTTCCAGTCGCAGCGATCAAATCGCCGTACGCTCCCGGTTCGCTGGTCCGTCTTGCTTCGCGCAAGACCATGAGCTCTCCCTTCGCTGTCAAATGAAACTCCTCGGGCACAAATCCCTTCAGCGCCAGGTATCCGCCAAAATCTATCTTGCCGGAAGAGTAGTCTTCTGAAAAATTCTCCGCCGCGAGCGATACTAACAAGACGCGGTTTCCCCGAAACTCGATCTTGCCCGCCGCGTGGTAATTCATGTTGTTCATCGGAAAAAGGAATTCGCATTTTTTCAATTCGATTCCACCATCAAAGGATGGCTCATCCAGAGAACCGGTGCAATGAACGGACCCGGCGATCGTCCCTTGCATTTTGTCAAGTTGTGCAATAAAAGGGTCGATGATACTGATGTCGAAATCGCGCGCTTTCACGTACATATCCATCCCCGGCAGCGAGAACCTGCTGGAGGCCGTATCGAGGGTCAGGTTCATCGGGATCGAACCGGTGCAGAGCAATTCATAATCGTCGTGAGTTTGCGGAGATTTCGAGAGTTCGACGGCGAAGTCCAGGGCTTTGTTCGCATAGTTCATGGAGCTCTTAACATAGCCGAATTGTGCGCTCCGGTATGATACGTCAGAGGCATCGAGTGAACACACGATGAGCGGCTCTTTCATCGTGCCTTTGATCGACCCGTGGGCGTTAAGCGTGCCGGCGAACGCTAAAGCGTTTGACTTAAAATCCGGAGAGCTGCCAAGATGATAGATGTTGGAAATAGTAAAATTTTCGAGGCGGGTGTATGCGTCAATGTCTCCGCCGAAGTTGAGCCCTCCGGCAATCGTGAGGCGTTCATCCTGGTGCACGAAAACAGCAGAATCGATCGCAATCCCGTTTCGGCTCACTCGCGCAGCAAATTGCCTGGTCATATCCAGTTCGTAGCCTTGATACCAAAAAGAGAATGTGTCAAAGGCGAGATTGTACGCTGCTTCACCCATGGTCGCCCTCCCGTCAACACCCACCTTGATCGAACTGTCCACGTCGCAGAGGACGGAATACTCGGCCCG
>CAYYHS010000006.1:0-2404 GCA_964471785.1 uncultured Chitinophagaceae bacterium | reverse complement strand
TTGCTTCTCTCTGGACTCCTAAGTGAGTCGGGAGTGCCACGCTCCGTCGCCGGCTCGTTTGCCGCCTGGATAAATGAAGAATCGAACAACGCCCGCTGAGTGTAGTATCCGTGTACGAACCCCTTTACATGGGATTGAAGCATCGTGAGAATGCCGCCGTACGAGAATTTTCCATCAAGCGAAACGTCGGCAATCGGCGAAACGATCCGCAGAGATTTTCTGCCTGCCGAATCTCCCGTGAGATGAATTTCGGCCTTCGCACTGTCAAACGAGTGAGTCCCGAAGCGGGAAGGAGTAAACTGCACCGAAAGATTTCCATTCATATCCTCATTCAAAAACTCATTTCCGTTCGCGTCAAGAGAAAAGGAGCAATCGGAGGCGTAACGATCGTCGCGGAATATCGTCGCAAGATCGAAGTGCGAGAATGTGCCGTTGAATGAATACGATGGAGTCGTCCCTGAAGTATAATCCAACATCGCCCCCGCGGCAATATCTCCTTTTGGCGACCGGATCTCTTCTGTGAACGATAGTTTCCTGTTCGAGGCGACAATCGTCCCGTGCATATGCGATATGGGACTGCCCGAGAAGGACGACGAATCAAGAGTGAACGCTGCCTTGGAATTCAACTCCGTGATCGATGTTCCTTCGCCTTCTATCGACCCCGAAAAGCTAAGGTCCGATTGAAGCGAAGGATTCGCGAAAAATTTTTCAAGGTGAACATCGCTCCCGCTGAATTTTACCTGGTATGCCATGATCGGGCGCGTCAGGTTCAGCCCGCCGCTGACGGTCACATCACCCGCCGTCATCGAAACATGAGCGACCGTTTGAAAATCGAGCGGCTTCCCAACATATTGAAAATCGAATGCCAAAGGCCCTGCCGACCCAAAATCGGGGATATGAAAGAACGGCAGGAGCGCCGGCACATCGGAGGGCTGAATAACCGTTCCTTTCGATTCGATATTCAGTGTAAGATCTATTGGCCGGTGAAGGTTAGTGACGCTTCCCCTCAATTCGATTTTCGAATGATTGAAACGTGTCTCCAGCCGTTTCACTTTAATATTTCCAAACTCTCCCTCAAGGCCGCAGTCCACATAAATAGAACCGCGCAAAAAGTTGAGGGATGGCAGAAATCGCTGTACGTCTTTTGCATCCACGGTGCTGGAGTTGAGTGAACATTGGACGGGCACAAACTGGAGGAGCGAGAGGTCTTTGATCTTGAAAACATCGACAGATTTAACGTTCGCTGAAAGCTCAATGCGAGACAACGGAGTGACGATAACCAGGTTTTTTACCTCCGATGCCGTCGCCGAGTGTGTGACAGAACCGGAGAGCCCCAGAAGGGTAAATCCTTCGCGGGGGGAAGTGAATGAGATATTCTTGATCGAAGCCGATTGTTCCAGGTTCGAAATCGTTACGGCAAGCTCAACATTAATCTTCTGAATGTCGAGGTCCGAAAAATCGATGGTCTCCTTCGCGACGGAGTCGGGAAGATCCCGGTGTCTTCTGGCCGTCGAATCAATCAGCCGGAAGCGGCCGTCGACGATTCGGAAACTCTTCAGTGCAATACGCCACGGTGACGAAACCGAGTCCGGCTCCGATTTCTTCTTCGCAAGACGATCGACGTTCCATGTTCCGTCGGAAAACCGGACGAGGGTCACCGAGGGGCGATCAATTTCAAGGCTTGCCACCGATACGCGTTTGCTCCAGAGGGGTAAGGGATCGTAACGAACAACGACATTCCTCGCCTCAACGAACGGGGCGTTGCTGACATAGATCGCTACCGTGTCCAAAGAGAAACCCGTGATGAGGTTCCCCTTGATGTCGCCGATGTAGACGGAGGCGTTGAGATTAGAATCTAGAACTTTATAGAGGGTCGATCGGAGAGATTCTTTGAAGAGCCGCGTCTGCGTAAATCCAGCCGCCGCGAGAAGTATCAGGAGAACCGTACTGCAGGTAAAGATCAGTATTTTGGCAGTCTTCCGAATCATTCATTCTTTCGTCTTGACGCTATACAACTCCCGGATTCTGGTGATGATATTCGTTGTCGATTTCTGAGGAACAAAGGGAAGTGTGAGAACTTTTCCGCCCGAACCTTCGACCAGGTCCTTTCCCACGACATCCTCCACTTTCCAATCCGAACCCTTCACCAGAATATCAGGGAGGAGGGCTTTGATGGTCTCATACGGAGTCTCTTCATCGAAGATGCAAACAGCATCTACAGGTACCAGTTGAGAGACAAGAAATGCCCTGTCATCATCGCCAACAATTGGGCGGAGCGGGCCCTTGATTTTTTTCACCGAGGAATCACTGTTGACTCCCACGATGAGGATACTGCCGAGAGATTTCGCCGCCATCAGATACTCGACGTGCCCTCGATGCAGGATGTCGAACACGCCATTCGTGA
>CAYYHS010000005.1:0-20606 GCA_964471785.1 uncultured Chitinophagaceae bacterium | reverse complement strand
AATTCGTTACATTCTATCGCCTTCTCGTTCCGGATACGGCTAGTCCTCGCCTTTTCGTTGCATCCCTCCCGGAAGAAAATGAAAGCGGCCCTGACCTTCTGAAGCCTCTTCGGGAAGATATAGGCCGGATGAAATCAAGAATTCCGGCGGTCGAGATTGGTGATCCCAATCCCATCATCAGAAAATATCGAATGATCAAGGACTCCTCTGAAATTGTTCTCATCACCAAGGCTGCTCATATCAGCGCGATGGCTCATCGAGAGGCGATGATGTCCTGCAAACCCGGCACGAGCGAGTATGAGCTACAGGCGGTCTATGAATACGTTTTCCGGAGGATGGGTTCTGAATTCAACGCTTATCCATGCATCGTCGGCGCAGCTGAGAATTCCATCGTTCTTCACTACGAATCGAACCGTCGGACCATCCAAGATGGAGATATCGTGCTCGCGGACTGCGGAGCAGAATACCACTATTATGCGAGCGACCTGACTCGGACGTATCCTGCGAATGGAAAATTCAGCAAAGCTCAGCGGGAAATTTATCAGGTTGTACTCAACGCGCAAAATGTGGCGATCGCCTTGATGAAGCCCGGTGCAGTGTGGCGCGAAATAAGTGCAGCGGCGGATTCAATTCTCGAGGACGGACTCTTTACGCTTGGCATCATCAAAGAAAAAGAGCGGAAAGAATTGCGAAAGTTTTATCCTCACGGACTGGGACATGCCGTAGGACTTGACGTACATGATGTAAATTCACCGACGATGGAGCCGGGCATAGTCTACACTGTCGAACCTGGAATTTATATCCCGGAGAATTCCGAAGGCGTCGACCCGAAATTCTTCAATATCGGCATTCGGATCGAAGACGATATTTTGATTACCACGGGAGGACATTCGATTCTTACAGCAGAAGCACCGAGAGATATTGATGAAATCGAATCGTTAATGAAGAATAGCAGAATCGGTGATATTCCCCTGAAATAGCGCAACACAACATCTCTCCCGACATCATCCTGCCGGCATTACCAATTGCTGCCCTCCCGTCGTGAACAATACAATAATTTCAATTGTTCTACGTCTATGGTATTAAACAAGGATTAACCGTGTTGGAAGCCCTGACGATAACAAAGGATAGCGCCGCCGAACTCGACCGGACCATGCGTTCGGAGCGTAAACGCCTTCTCGATTTTATCCGCAAACGTGTGCGCAATCAATCCGACGCAGAAGACATTTTGCAGGATGTTTTCTACCAATTGGTGACGAACTACAGCGTCACCGATCCGATTGAAAAACTCACGGCGTGGCTTTTTACCGTCGCACGCAACAAGATTATCGATTGGTACCGCAAGCGTCGGCCGGAATCTCTTCCCTCCGACCCGGGCGACCTCGATTCGCCGCTGAACCTGGAGGAGATACTTTTCGATCCGAAACAAAACCCAGATCGCGTCTATGCCCGGTCATTGGTCTGGTCGGAGTTGTCGGAAGCTCTGGATGAACTTCCCGATGAACAACGGGACGTCTTTGTGATGCACGAACTGGAAGGACGGAGCTTTAAGGAAATCGCTGAACTGACCGGCGAACCGATTAACACATTGCTGTCGCGCAAACGATATGCGGTGCTATTCCTTCGCGAACAGCTGCAGGAATTGTATAACGAAATGGAAAATTTATAGGAGGATCAAGTATTATGAAATCATGGTGGTTATTGAGGGCTGCGAAATTCGCAGTAATGATGGTGGTCGGATTGTTGGCGTTCGGTGTGATCGTCATGGCGCTTTGGAATGCACTCGTGCCCGATATCTTTCATGGCCCGATTCTTACATTCTGGCAAGCGCTGGGACTACTTCTGTTGTCTCACATCCTGCTTCGCGGCTGGGGTCCCTGGAGACACGGCAACGGATGGCACCGGGACCGCTGGAAACATCGCTTTGAGGAAAAACTGGCAGCGATGAGTCCGGAGGAGCGGGACACGTTTAAGGAAGAATGGCGTCGGCGATGCGGCTGGACTCCGGACGATGTCCACGCTAAGAAAGACCAACCGGCTGCATAAGGGAGTACGATGACACGAGTGGCTGAAGCCAAGGAGAAGATACGACGTGCTCTGCTGGAATGGGAAGGTGTAACAGTTGGAGCTCACCGTTTTGGCGGAATGGAATTTCGAGTCGGGAGGCGCGAGCTAGGCCATCTTCATGGCGACTCCCTTGTCGATATTCCTTTCCCAATGAAAGTTCGAAACGAGCTCCTGGAAGCCCCAAAAGTAATGACCCACCACATAGTTCCGAAGAGCGGCTGGATAAGCTTTGCGATCGAGAACGAGGGCCATATTGCGGATGCAATAGCACTCTTTCGGCGTTCTTACGAACTGGCGTTGAAGAGCAAAAAGTCAAAACATGAAACACACTGAAGAGCAGGAACTCTGAGAGGAGAAAGGTATGGTGCAGATTATTCCGTTGTCAACAACAAATTCAGGAAATTCCGGTTCTTCCCGGCAGCGATCGCACGATCATGAGGATCTCGGACTGCTCGATGCGTATTCTGCTGCCGTTACGAACGTGGTCGAAAATGTCTCCCCGGCGGTAGTAAAAATAGACGTGACACATCACTCAATGCTGCGAAGAGGTTTTGGTACTCGAAAGCGAAGCGAGAAGGAAGTTCCCAGGCCGGTTTCGGGAAGCGGTTCCGGAGTGATCTTTACTCCCGACGGATTTATTTTGACAAACAGTCACGTGATTCACGGAGCGGCTTCCATCACTGTCGTCCTCGCTGACGGGAAGGAATTGAAAGCAGAGTTGATCGGCGATGATCCGTTCACAGATCTTGCTGTCGTTCGCGTTGACGGACAGGATTTGCCAGCCGCGACACTCGGGGATTCTCAGGCAATCCGCATCGGCCAGCTCGTCATTGCTCTCGGAAATCCGTTCGGATTCCAGGCAACCGTTACTGCGGGAGTCGTTAGCGCGCTGGGCCGATCACTGAGAGTCGGCGGCGGAAGATTGATCGATAATGTTATCCAAACAGATGCCGCACTCAATCCGGGCAATTCGGGCGGGCCTCTGGTAAGCTCGCGTTCCGAGGTTATCGGCATCAACACGGCGCTGATACCCTGGGCTCAGGGAATTTGTTTTTCAATTCCCATCAACACGGCGAAAAATATTGCTGGACAGTTGATGAGGGATGGCAAAGTCACCAGGTCGTTCCTCGGTATCGGCGGACAGGTGCTGGATATTTCGCGCGCAGCAATCCGTGCCCACGGGCTGAAGGGTTCGCGAGGAGTGATGGTAGCGGGTGTCGAGGGGGGAGGGTCAGCTCAGGAAGCAGGGATGCTGGTGGGCGACGTGATCGTGGAGATGAATGGTTCCCGCATCGAAAGCATTGATGATTTGCATCGCATGCTGACGAGTGATCTGATAGGTAAAACCGCGGGGCTAACTATCCTGAGGCTGGAGAAAAAAGTTCTGCTAAATATCGTTCCGAAGGAGCTAAAATAGGCGTTGGCGGAGTATCATCTGGGTTGCTCAATCCCTGTTCGCCGATCTAAAAAGTGCGAACGGGGTAGTGTCTCAGTTTGAATAGAAGCATGTCATGCCCACGTCACGAAGTGATCCCTTCGGGAAAAGTGGGCATCCATTTCGAGATCGAAAAGGCAATCTTTGGATTCTCCCGAAAGGATGCCTTCGGCATCGCTGGAGTCTATCCCGTGTTTCTAACGGGACGGGAATGACAAACTAAGACACTACCGCGAGAAGGGGTTAGATTCTTGCCGACGCGCTTTAAGAGTTCCCAGGCATCAGCCTTCGAGTAAGGATCTTCACTACATCCGCCGGCGATGAGGCGACGGAAATGTATTTGGTGCATGCTTCCTTCCCCTCGAACACCAACTCCTCGTTCAGCGTCTCGATGACCCCGTTCCAGGTGGGACCGAGTATAACAATTGGCTTCTCTTCGATGACGCTCTTGTTCATAAACTCCCAGACGCTTGCGAGCTCCAGGAGAGTTCCGGTTCCCCCTTTCATGACAACATATCCGTCCGCGAGAGAGACTAGTTCCATAAGTCTATCGACAAGGGAGTTGACCTCGACTTTCTTATCGATCCACTTATTTTCCTCTCGGCCGAAAAACTTGCTTACCACTCCGAGGGTTTTCCCTCCTGCCTCTTTTGCGCCACGGGCAGAGGCTTCCATGGTTCCGCCGTAACCGCCGTTGCAGAGTACGAACCCGGCAGCGCCTAACGAGCTTCCCAGGGCTCTGGCCTCTTCGTAGAAGGTATCCCCCTCTACCGGTCGTGAACTGCCAAATACCGTAATGATTTTCTTAACGATCATCGGTGGTCAGAAATTGTGCGGCTTAATTCCAGAATTCCCAGGAAACGCCGAAGCGGACATTCCGATCATACATGGGATAAAACGGTGTCAAGAGATATTGATTACCGGTAAGATTTTCCCAGATCAAGTGAAGGTATGCGTTTCCTAGTTTGCCGATGAGAAAGAAGTCAGCTGTTCCGCTTGGCCCGAAAGAGTTTAACAGAGTGTAGGGAACAAAAAAGCCCGATTCGTCAAGCGGCCCCTCTCCAGTCTGTTCGGAGACATACCGTCCCCTGAACCCAATCTTCAGTTCCAACTTTCCATTGACGAGTAAGTCCCTATAATAGACCGATCCGTCGAGATACAGGGCCGGGTAGAGGGTGAGTTTTTGTCCTTCGTGGAAATCATTCGGTTGCTTCATATACGTTGCATTTCCCTCAATCACAAAGTGATGATAGGCCATCTTCACCGATGCATTTACGCCATCATAGGTTTGACTGGATGGCTGCTGAAAAATGAGGGTGTACATGGCAGCCGATCCTCCGGGGGGTAGAAGAGTGTCAACGAGGATTGGGTCCTTAATTGTCCGGTGCGTAACGGAGATCGTCGCAAAAAGGAAATCGGCGACGGAGATGCGGGTTCCCGCTTCAAAGAGCGTATGCTGCTCGTCTTTCAACCACAATCGAGGGGTCGGAACAAGGGCAGTATCGCTTGACCAATATAATTCCTGCAACGTCGGCGTGCGCTTGGAGAGCGATGCGCCGCCAAAGAACGAAAGCCCTGAGCTTACCTTCAATTGTGCGTCGGCTCCAATCCCTGGAAGGGTTCTTCCCCGGTAGCGATCGACTCTTCCAAATACGGCAAAGGAGAAGGGATCGAGGAGAGTAACTTCTTCCTTCATGCTTGCGCCAAGCTTCGTTTCTTTGTGTCCGCCCGCCTCCGGACTCGACTCGATTTGAATTTCATCAGCTTGCAGCGAGACACTGAAATTCTGTATGCTGCTCTCCATTGAGTGGCGCAGAACCATTCCCGCATTCGAAGTACGAGTGTCAGATTGAACAAAGATTCCATTTGGCGGAACCTTTTGATTAAAATTTTCTTCGTCTCGATACTGTCTCAACTGGTTTGAATAGTATGTCGAAAAGGTCGTAATCAGCGTTGTATCGCCCCCAAGATGTGCTGCTGCTGTCAGATCGAAGTGATTGTTCAGGACCTTCTCGTACGCATCGTTGTTGGAAACGATTGCCTGAAGGTCGTCGAAATAGGAGCCATTTGGAGTATTAGTAAAGTCGACGCCCCCATTGAGCCCCGTTCTCGCCTGTTGATAAAGATGCGAGAATTCGATGTTGAATGAATTGGATACATCGTAGCGGAGCTTTGTGCGTAGGGCCCATGCGTCATGGTCTTCATTCACAAAACGTGCGCGGTATTCGTCGACAAGATCGTGTGAGCCGATTGTGTGGCGCGTCAATCCAAACATGAGATTGAACCTGGAAAAGATGTTCGCGCTGAACAGTGCGTCGGTTTGAGCATAGTCGTCGATGCCCTGGCTGTAGCGGAGGCGCGAGTATGGAGTATTGGTATAAAAACTCTTTGTCACAATGTTGATTGTTCCCCCCGTTGAGTTCATTCCATAGAGCATCGCACGCGGTCCGGTGATGAACTCAATTCGTTCCACATAGTCTGTCGGAAAGAGCACCATGTCGTACGCGCCGGTAAGCGGATCGCTCTGGCTCCTTCCGTCGACGAGGAAGGCAATCCCCCTCCAATCTACCCCTCCGATGGTCAATTCGTTCCTCTGACCCGGGCTCCCCATATCCCGGATGTACATCCCCGGCCGCGTCCATAGGAGGTCTCCGACGTAGCGGTATTCAATCCAGGGGATTTCAGAGCTCAGGATCGACTCGGTCGAATCGTGATACGGCTCGAGGGCGCCGATCAGCGGGATCGGCTTAACTTTGATAAGCGAGTCCTTCGCGGCTTCCGCCCGGTTAAGTGATCGGCTGGCTGAGTCTGTCATCGCTGCGTGCGATCGAACGGTGGTATCCTTAGCTGGGAGGGACTGAGCCAGACACGCGCGTGAGGCTAACGCGAAGAATACAAGAGTCAAAAAGCCGCGCGTATAACGGGAGTACGAGAGGCGCATTACAATGCAGGAATGAAATTGGGTTGCGTCAGTGAGACGAGATATTTTTTCTGGAACCGTTCTTCGGCGAGCCTGGCCGCATCTTCTTTTTCGAACAGTCCGAAAACAGAGGAACCGCTTCCTGAGAGAAGAGCATAGGCTGCACCTCCCGAAAGCAGATCCCTTTTTAATACGGCGATCTCGGGATATGCCGCGAAGATCACCGTCTCAAAATCATTTTCCATCAGCGCCGGCAGCGGGGCAACAGTGCACGTTGTTCCGTCGTAGAACGCTTTGGAACGCCGGCGCGATCCGTTGACGCCCGACAATTGAGCATACGCCCACTTTGTCGAAATATGGATGCTCGGGGTGACGAGCACGATCCAGTAAGGAACCGAGATGTTCACGAAGCTCAGTTGTTCGCCGCGCCCCTGAGCGAATGCGCTCCGATTGTGTAGAAAAAACGGGACGTCGGATCCTATTCTGAGTGCAACATCGGCGAGCGTTGAGGCATCGACCGGATGTTGCCACAGTGATGGAAGCGCCGTCAGGATCGCGGCCGCGTCACTGCTGCCTCCGCCGAGTCCAGCCCCGACAGGAATACGTTTGTCGAGATGGATGGCTGCCCCGAATGTCGTTCCCATCTCGGTCCGAAGAAGTTCGATCGCCTTCCAGCATAAATTCTCTTCATCAAGCGGAACCGCCAAACCGGCTCCCGTCATCGAAATAGAATCAGCCGCCGGCTCGAGCGTGAGTTCGTCGAACAAGTCGACCCGGTGGAACAGGGTCTCGATGTTATGAAAACCATCTTTTCTTTTTTCCAGGACCCGGAGTCCAAGATTGATTTTTGCGTACGCTCGCAGAAGCATGGTGAAAGATACGATGAGATTGCCGAACATTCAACCTGGAGGAGCGGGCCACGTTGAGTTCTGAACGTTATTCCGACCCCGCTTGCCCGGGGTAAATTCCAGCCGGTCGAAGACTCGACTCGTTGAGAATCTGAAAATATCCGCTAGATGCTGACATTCGCCTGCATGACGACAGTGAACAGAACCGTTGCGACGAAGTTGAGACAATGGCTGAAATTGAGTGTCAGGGCGATTGTTACTATATTCAAAACATCATATTTCTTTTCCTCACTATCACGCAACCTCTAATTACATGAATACCAGAGAAGCAGTAGTACGACACGTCAAAGATCTGACATTTGTCGGAAAGGCAGGGTCAAATCATTGGACCACGATCGACGCATCGCATCATGGGAGCATCCCTGCGGCCACATCGCCGATGGAGCTTGTCCTTGTGGCATTGGGATCCTGCACGGGCAGCGATGTCGTAGGGATATTGGAGAAGAAGAAGGCCCGATTCGACAGTTTTGAGATTACGGTGACGGCTGAGCGGGCGGAGAAAGATCCCAAAGTATATACCGCGATTCATGTTGAATATGTGATAAAGGGAGAGGATGTCCGGGAAAAGGACCTTGTCCATGCCATCGAACTCTCGATGACAAAATACTGTTCCGTCAGTGCCATGGTAAAAAAATCTGTGGCGTTGACGTATTCTCACAGGATTCTGAAGAAGGGTGTACCGGCAGGAGGGTTCAAGCGGGAAGATTGATATCGCGCAGTTTGATGATTTCTTTCTCGATGCCGCGGATGTTGTTGTCGAGCTCTTTAATGATTGCACGGTCTTTCGGGTTAAGCTTCTGCCGTGAGATAATATCTGCACTGATCTTGATAGCTGCGAGTGGATTGTTAAACTCATGGCAGATCGTAACGACGAGTTCCTTTATTGCCTCGTTCCGTTTTTGACCGAGAATCTTGTCCTTTTCTACTTGAGCAATTTTCTTCTTTAACTGCACCCGGTTCAATACGTTGACAATGGTGCGGGGAAGAACGGATTCTACGATTTCGTCCTTCACAAGAAAGTCCTCCACCCCCAGCTTCATTGCTTCTACCGCAAGTTGAAAATCTTTTCCCGACGCGATGAAGACGACGGGAACATCGATCTTTAATGTCCGGATTTCCTTCGCGACTTCGAGTGCGGTCAACTCGATCAAATAGTAGTCGACGAGAACGGCTTCAATCGTCGGATCGCTCTTGAGCCGTTCGATCCCGCCCGCGCCGGTTTTTTCCCACGTGATCTTGAAATTATTTCCCTGGAATTTGTTTAAATGTGCCTGAGCGGTTTTCGCATAGGAAATGTCGTTATCGATCAGCAATACATGAATAGGAGGTTCGATCATTCTCTACCTTCGATGGTTATTGTCGTGAACAAAGTAGCACAACTTTACATTTTAGTCAACAAAATGCCCACATTTTCAAATTTATTGTTGATTTTAATGAGCCGATTGTCTATAATTTACAGCCTGAAAAGTGCGATTATCATTAGGAGCTCCAATGGCAGAAAAAAATAGCATTCTTGTCGTGGACGATGAAGATGCTTTGCGAACAGTATTAAGCAGTGAACTTGAGAGTGAAGGGTACAGTGTAGCAACGGCTGGAGACGGAGATGAAGCGATTACGGTGTTGCAGGGAAAGTCCTTTGATCTTGTGCTGCTCGATATTAAGATGCCCCGTGTGGATGGATTTGAAGTTCTGCGGTTTATCAAGGAGCGTTTTCCCGCCACGAAGGTCATTATGCTTACAGGCTTCGCCGATTTGAAGAATGCAATCGAATCGAAAAAATTGGGTGCAGAAGATTTCGTCAGCAAGCCGTATGACTTGGTCGACCTCCTCACGACCATCGAAAGAGTTCTTACCAGCGAATAATACCCTCCCTATCGCGTTTCGACCACTCTGATTGGCGCAACAATGGCTCGGACGTACAATATCCTTATAGTCGACGATGAACAAAGCGTAGTCTTTCTCCTCAAGGAAGAACTGACGGAGATGGAGAAGTACAACGTCGCGACAGCGTACGACGGCGCCGAGGCAATCAATCTTCTGCAGTCCCAACCCTTTGATGTCGTTTTGCTCGATGTGAAGATGCCCCGCGTCAGCGGGATTGAAGTGCTCAAGTACGTCCGTGAGCAGCACCCCACGACGATCGTCATCATGCTGACGAATTTTGCCGACGTCAAAACCGCGATCGAGACCATGAAACTCGGTGCCTACGACTTCGTCAATAAACCGTACGAACGCGAGGAACTGCTCGCAACGATTGACCGCGCTCTTGAGCTTCGACGGTTGACGATCGACAACAAGCTTATGGAGTATGAGCTCAACCGCCAGGGGCTTGCGCGTGAATTCATCGGGAAGAGCACGGCCATCCAGGATCTTATTCGGACGGCAGAAAAAGTTGCGGACAGTACTGCCATCGTGCAAATCCAGGGACCGAGTGGAACCGGGAAAGAACTTATCGCGCACCTGATTCACACTTCGAGTCCACGAAAGAATCGTCCCTTTGTTATCGTGAACTGCGCCTCGATACCGGATGCTCTTCTGGAAAGCGAGCTCTTCGGTCACGAGAAAGGCGCCTTCACAAACGCATACGCAATGAAGCAAGGACTCGTCGAGGTCGCGAACGGTGGAACGCTTTTTCTCGACGAAGTCGGCGATATCAGTCCGATGATTCAGCCCAAGCTGCTTCGCTTTCTCGAGACGGGAGAGTTTCGGAGGGTGGGAGGAACTATTGCGATGAAAGTCGACGTCAGGATTGTTTCGGCGACCAACAAGGACCTTCAGAAAGAAGTTGAGGCGGGCAGGTTCAGGGAGGATTTGCTCTACCGGCTGAACGTCGTTACGCTTCGCATCCCGCCGCTGCGTGATCGGAAAGAAGATATTCCGCTTCTCATCGATTATTTTCTGACCCGGAAAGTGAAGGGGAAGGCGCAGAAACGGCTCAGCAACGACGCGCTGCAAACGCTGCTTAACTATGATTGGCCCGGCAACGTCAGGGAAATGGAACATGTCATTGAAGGAGCGAACCTTCTCTCTCGCGACGAGGTTATTACCGCACGAGATCTCACTCTCACAGCCTCGGTTGCTTTGCAGAAAGCAAACACTGTTCAGGCCCAGCAAAACGAGGGGGAGATTATGTCTCTTGAGTCGATGGAAAAAATGCAGATCGAGCATGCGCTGAAAAAGAACAATTACAATCGGTCGAAAACTGCAGAGGTCCTTGGCATCACCCCAAAGACACTCTATTTGAAAATTAAACGATATCAGATTGTCACCCCCGCGAAGAATTAAACCCCGCTCGATTTTACCTCTCCGCACTGCAACTTTTTCTCCTTTTTTCCGAATACTATACCAGAGCCGAAATCACCTAAACAACACAACGAGGAGGTATAGTATGAGGAAGGGTCTGACATTCCAGAATTTGCTCGCTATTGTGGTAGCGTCTGTTTTATTGTTCGCCGCCGCGGTTGCGTCTCAACCGGTGGTTTCTTCAACCCAATCTGTCGATTGGAAGAAAGCCGAGGCGAATTATATCTCTTGTCTGACATCCGACAATCTCGGAACCAAGCAGAGTGCCGCTACCTTTATTGCGGAATATCAACTTAAAGGTGCTGTCGAGTCGTTGATCGAAGTTCTAAAGACCGACAAGATCGAGAGAGTCAGAATGTCCGCAGCGCTGGCCCTGATCACTTTCGACGACAGCCGCGCCCGCGGCGCAGTTGAAGAAGCCGCGTTGTACGACGGCAGCGATAAAGTTGCCAAGTTTTGCGAATCGCTGCTGAATGTTTCACCGACGAAGTTCAGCGCGCTGCAGTAAGATGAGTGTCCCATCTCGTTCTCTCTCCTAATAGCCAGAGCGTCACTCCGAATCTATAGAGTGAAGCTCTGGCTCTGCTTTTTTTTGCCTTGCCCTATAGCCTTGTCACATTCGGTTCAATGGTGTCCTAAATCAAATCAGAGCCAAGCGAGAAATGTCTGACGTCGTCATTCCTCTGTCCCGCCACGGGCGGGACGGGATCGCTCAGCATGACTGTCAGGGCAGAGTCGAAGTGTCCAATGAGAAAACAATACAAGAATATTTTTGGAAAACGGCACTAGATCCTTCGCTCCGAACAGGATGACACAACTCAAATAGTGACACTGGGCCTTCTTCCGTTTTGATTGACTTTCGTCCCTTTTTTTGGTAATTTTTCAAAAGTTTTGATCTCCATGAACCCTCTTCACAATGGTAATCTCCCTCTAAAGGTTGACCGGCATGCCGAAATTTCAAGGCGTTGACTACTACAATATCGATGCTTTGTTGAGCGAAGACGAGGTCTTGGTCCGGAATACTGTCCGGGAGTTCATTGATGAAAAAGTTCTCCCAATCATCGAGAAGCATAACCGCGAAAGCACGTTTCCTGCTCAACTCATCGGACAGATGGCCGAGCTTGGATTGTTCGGGGCCACGTTGCCGGCAAAGTACGGCTGCGCTGAGCTGAACAATGTCGCCTACGGATTGATGATGCAAGAGCTGGAACGGGGCGATAGCGGTATCCGCAGTTTTGCGTCTGTCCAAAGCGGATTGGTGATGTACCCGATCTTCACATTTGGCAGCGACGAACAAAAAGATTGCTGGCTGCCGAAACTGGCAACGGGGGAAAAGATTGGATGTTTCGGGTTGACGGAGCCTGATTTTGGATCGAACCCGGGGGGGTTGATCACCCGTGCCGAGAAAAGAGATGGAGGGTTTCTGCTTAACGGGGCGAAGATGTGGATCACCAACGGCACGATCGCGGATGTTGCCGTCGTCTGGGCAAAGCTGGACGGAGAGATCATAGGTTTTCTTGTGGAAAAGGGGACGAAGGGTTTTCAGGCACCGGAGATGCATGGTAAACACTCCCTTCGTGCTTCGGTAACCTCGGAGCTCGTCTTCCAGGATTGCCTTATCCCCGAAAGCAACCTTATTCCAAAAACCGACGGGTTGAGATCGCCCCTCATGTGCTTAAGCCAGGCCCGGTATGGAATTGCCTGGGGAGCCCTCGGCGCCTCGATGGCGTGTTATGATGCGGCGCTTCAGTACGCGTTGTCGCGAAAACAATTCGACAAGCCTATCGCGGCATTCCAGCTGACGCAAGAGAAGCTGGTCTACATGATCACCGAGATCACCAAAGGTCAGTTGCTTTGTCTTCAGCTCGGCAGGTTAAAGGACCAGAATAAAGCGCGCTTCACCCAGATATCGATGGCGAAGAGAAACAATGTCTACCACGCTTTGGAGATCGCGCGGGTTGCGCGCGAAATTCTGGGAGCAAACGGCATTCTCGACGAATATCCTGTTATGCGCCACGCCGCAAACCTGGAGTCGGTGAAGACCTACGAGGGTACGCATGAAATGCATACGCTCATCATCGGCGAAGACATTACGGGAATTGCCGCTTTCAATTAACCGATGGTCGAAGTTCGGCGAAATTGTCTGTAGAAGGATGCTCTGCGCATCCTTCGTTGTTTATAATCGCGACCGTTCATAAAAAGGAGCACTATGAAAATAAAAAAAATCATCGGCGAAGCGATTACCTACGATGATGTGCTTCTCATTCCGGGAAAATCATCCATTCTCCCGCGCGATGCCGATGTTTCAACTCGTCTATCGCGATCCATCCGGCTTAACATTCCGTTGATCTCCGCTGCGATGGACACCGTGACAGAGGCGGAGATGGCTATCGCGTTGGCGCGTGAAGGCGGCATTGGGATCATTCATAAGAACATGTCCATTCCCCGGCAGGCAGAGGAAATAGATAAGGTGAAGCGCTCGGAGAGCGGCATGATTTTGGACCCGATCACACTCACCGCCGACAAAACTGTCGGAGATGTTCTTGACCTCATGGCCAAATTCAGTATATCGGGCATCCCCATCGTTCAGGATGAAAAGCTGGTCGGCATCCTGACGAACCGTGATCTTCGGTTCCAGCCAAACCGGAAGCTCAGGGTGGCAGACGTCATGACGTCTCAGAATCTCGTCACGGCTCCGGTAGGTACGACGCTCGAAGAGGCCGAAGTGATACTGCAGCGCCACAAGATCGAAAAACTTCCTGTCGTTGATAAAAATGGCAGACTTCGCGGCTTGATTACATTCAAAGATATTCAGAAGAAGAAACGCTTTCCATATGCGTGTAAGGACAAACATGGACGACTGCGCGTCGGCGGAGCCGTAGGGGTTACTGCCGATACGATTGAGCGCGTGGAGGCTCTCCTGAAGTCGGGTGTCGACGTGGTCGTCATCGACACCGCTCATGGTCATTCCGAAGGGGTGCTTGGAATGATCAAGAGGGTTAAAAGCAAATTTCCTTCTGCGGAAATAATCGCGGGGAATGTGGGAACGGCAGAAGCCACGCGCGACATCATTAGGGCGGGGGCCGATGCCGTAAAAGTCGGTATCGGTCCGGGTTCCATCTGCACGACGCGGGTTGTGGCCGGTGTTGGTGTCCCGCAGATCACGGCGATTATGGAATGCGCAGCGATCGCAAAGAAATACCGCATTCCAATAATAGCCGATGGGGGCATCAAACAGACCGGCGACATCGCGAAAGCACTGGCAGCCGGCGCCGACTCGGTGATGATCGGAGGACTCTTCGCCGGGTTACAGGAAAGTCCGGGAGAAAAAGTTCTTTACGAGGGGCGCACATACAAAGTGTATCGGGGCATGGGCTCTCTCAGTGCAATGAAAGAAGGGAGCAGGGACAGATATTTTCAGGATGTCGAGGATGACCTGCAGAAACTTGTTCCGGAAGGCATTGAAGGCCGCGTTCCCTTTAAGGGAGAATTGAGCGGAACGGTGTACCAGATGGTCGGCGGACTCCGGGCAGCGATGGGATACTGCGGTGCATCCACCGTTCTCGAAATGCAGCAGAAAGCACAATTTGTGCGGATGAGCGATGCCGGTTTACGCGAAAGCCATCCTCACGATGTGCACATTACGAAAGAAGCCCCGAACTATCACATCTAATCCTTTCGTAAATGTTTGATTACCCAAAGAGAGTCCGGCTGCTTCGAGGCATGTTGGAGAAGAATCGCCTTGATGGATTCGTCACGCTCTTCACTCCACACCTTCGCTACCTCACCGGTTACTCCGGCTCGAACGGCCTTTGCCTTGTGACGAACTCCGACGTTTTCTTCCTGACCGATTTCCGCTACAAAGAACAGATTCAGCAGGAAGTGACTTGTTCCCGGTCATTCGTGACGAGTGGAAACCTGATCGAAAAAGCGGCGGCAGGGAAGCTGCTTCGCGGATGCAAACGGGTCGGAATCGAGAAAGACAACCTGTACGTGGGCCAGTTTTTAGAGCTCCGTTCGAATTTTCCGGGAGTCCGGTTTGTGCCCACAACTGAATATGTTGAGTCGTTCGCAGCGGTTAAGAATGAGGCGGAAATTTCCATTATTCGAAAGGCCATTCAGATCACTGACGCGGTATTCGCAAAAGTTCTTAAGAGTATCCGGCCCGGGATCTCTGAATTAGACGTGTCGGCGGAAATTTCGTACTATCATAAAAAGTTCGGGGCCGAGAAGGATTCGTTCGAGCCGATCGTCGTCAGCGGTTCCCGCGCATCTCTCCCCCACGGACGGCCGTCGTCAAAGAGAATCAAGAATCGAGAATTGGTTACCCTTGACCTGGGGTGCATCTACAATGGCTACTGCAGCGATCTCACCCGAACGATTGCCGTAGGAAAAGCAAGTGCGGAAGAACGCAAAGTTTATGACATTGTATTGCAAGCGCAGCAGCTTGCGATTGACTCGGCGAAGAGCGGTTTGGCGGGCAGAAGGCTCGATGGCGTGGCGCGCAATTACATCCGCTCCCGCGGATACGGAAAATACTTCGGACATGGCCTCGGTCACGGGATCGGATTGGAAATTCATGAAGCTCCCCGAGTTTCTGCCAGGAGTATCCATACTCTCAGAGACGGAAATGTCGTGACCGTAGAGCCTGGTATCTATCTTCCGGGTAAGTTCGGAGTCCGCATCGAGGATGATATTGTCATACGAGACGGGGGATGCGAGGTACTAACAACGGCGCCGAAAACGCTTCTTGTCCTATGACTGTCACCCGGCGGTCCGCTAGTGCGAAATCCATCCACATTGCTTAGTCCTACATCATGCGAAAAGTGTTAGTGATTGCGTACTATTTTCCCCCGATGGGATTGAGCGGTGTCCAACGCACGCTGAAGTTCGTAAAGTATTTCCCAAATTTTCAGTGGATGCCGACAGTGTTGACAGTAACGACCACGGGGTATTTTGCAAAAGACGAATCCCTCTTGAAGGAAATTGTTCCACAGGGGATCAAAGTTGTGAGGACGGATTCCTTCGATCCCAATCACTTGTTCCGAAAGCAGGAAGTTGTGAAGATGCCGGCCGAGCGGACGCGGAAGATGCTCAGCCGGATCAGCGATTCGATCTTTATCCCCGACAACAAAATCGGGTGGGGGAGACCCGCCGTGAAGAAAGCAACTGAATTGCTGCGCAAAGAAAAGTTCGACGCCATCTTTGCAACGGCGCCTCCGCAGACCGATTTTCTCATCGGTAAGGCGCTCAAAGAAAAATTCCATCTCCCCCTGATGATCGATTATAGGGATGCGTGGTATGACTACCCATTTAAATTCTATCCGACCCCCCTCCATAAGTACATCAATTTCCGGCTGGAGAAAAGCGTCCTCCACGTTGCCGACGCGATCATCGTTGCGAGCCGCCGCACGAAGGAGCTCCTGCTTCGCCGCTACAAGTCTCTGACGTACAATGACATTCACATCATTTCGCAGGGGTTTGACCCCGAGGATATGGCGATCGCACCCTCGGCAAAGCTGCCGAAGATCGACAAAATGCGCATTACATACTCCGGAGTTTTTTATGAAGATCGAACCCCGGAATATTTCCTGGAAGCGTTGCATCTGGTCTATAAGAACAACGCAAAACTGCGAGGAAGGATCGAAGCTTGTTTCATCGGTGCGTTTCGAGATGAGCACAGGAAGATCATTAGCCGGTTAGGTCTTCAGAATTCAGTCAACATTCTCGGTTACCTTGAACACGCCGATTGCATCCGCTACTTGCTTGCATCCGATGTTTTATGGGTCATGATGGGAGATGACAAGAGTTCCCCCGGAAAGATTTTTGAGTATATCGGCGCAAAGAAAAAAATTCTCGGATGCGTTCCCCAGGGAATGATGCGGTCGACTATCGAGGAAGCAGGCGGCATTTGCGTTGAGCCTCGCGATGTTCCTAAAATCGCCGAAGCGATTGTATCGCTGCACGAACAATTCGAACGCCGTCAACTCCGCGGCCCCCGTCCCGCCATTGTCGACAAGTACAATCGGATAACGCTGACAGGCGAAGTGGCAAAGACTCTTTCCGCACTTACCGACTAAACAATGAATGTTCTCGTCATAGGCTCCGGCGGGCGTGAACACGCCCTAGTCTGGAAACTGAAACAGAGCGCGAAAGTAACAAAAATCTACTGTGCTCCCGGAAACGCCGGCATCGGCGGCCTCGCAGACCTCGTGCCAATTCCATCCGACGATATCGATGGGCTCTATCAGTTTGCGAAGAAGAATAAGATAGACCTGACGGTCGTCGGCCCCGAAATCCCCCTTGTGAAAGGCATCGTAGACCTTTTCGAAAAGAACGGTTTCAAAATTTTTGGCCCGAGCAAGTATGCCGCACAGCTGGAAGGGAGCAAGGTTTTTGCCAAGAATTTCCTCCGGAAGTATCGGATCCCCACGGCCAGCTATGTGACGTTCGATCGTACGCAGTATGAAGAGGCACAGAGTCATATCATGAACCATGCCTTCCCCTTGGTCATCAAGGCCGACGGACTCGCGGCAGGGAAGGGAGCGGTGGTGTGCCGATCGATGGGCGAAGCCTTGAACACACTGCAGGAGCTGTTTAAGAAAAATATCTTTGGCGACGCAGGACGCAACATCGTCGTCGAAGACTTTATGGAAGGGCAGGAGGCCTCTATTTTTGTCTTAACCGACGGCAGCGACTACAGGATACTCCAGCCAGCGCAGGACCATAAACAAATCCTCGACGGAGACAAAGGAAAAAATACAGGCGGAATGGGAGCCTACGCGCCTGCCCCGATCGTGACGACTTCTCTGATGAAGCAAGTTGAAAAAGAGATTATTAGGCCGACGCTCGAGGGTATGCGCGCCGATGGCAAACCTTATAAAGGCTGTCTCTATGTCGGTTTGATGATGACTGCGGAAGGACCGAAAGTTGTGGAGTTCAATTGCCGGCTCGGCGATCCCGAAACGCAAGTGGTCGTGCCCCTGCTGGAAACCGACCTCCTTGAGTTGCTTTATGCGTGCGCGGCCGGGACTCTTCGCTCAGTCAAACTCAAACATCACAAAGCCTCGGCGGTGTGCGTTGTGATCGCATCTCGCGGTTATCCCGATACGTACGAAACCGGAAAGCCCATCAGCGGGCTAGACTCGATATTGAAAGAGGCTGGCATTGTTGTTTTTCATGCAGGGACCAGGCAGGAGAACGGAAAGATAGTTACTTCAGGGGGAAGGGTTCTGGGGGTCACTGCCGTAGGGTTTGGAGATGATCTTGAAGGAACAATTAATTGTGCGTACAGTGCGGTGAAGAGGATATCGTTCGACGGCGCGTATTACCGGAGCGATATCGGACTGAAAGCACTGGCGCATTGATTCCCATTTTGCTCACATTCAAAAACGACCAAGTACTCCCCTATGAAAATTCTAGTAACCGGCGGCGCGGGTTTCATCGGCTCTAACATCGTAGATGCATACATCCAGGCTGGCCACGACGTCGTTGTCGTGGACGACCTTTCAACAGGGAGAAAAGAAAACGTCAATCCAAAAGCGCGTTTGATTAAGGTGGATATCCAGGATGCTGGCCTGGAAAAGGTTTTTGAGGGGACGAAGTTTGATGTCATCAATCACCATGCAGCACAGATGGATGTGCGCCGGTCGGTGGCAGACCCCAAGTTTGACGCCTCGGTCAATGTTTTGGGAATGCTCAATCTGCTGGAGTTAGGCAAAAAATACGGAGTGGGGAAAGTGATATTTTCATCCACAGGAGGGGCGATTTACGGTGAACAAGACTATTTTCCAGCAGATGAACAGCACCCGCTTCGGCCTCTTTCACCATACGGGATCACCAAACTGGCCACTGAAAAGTACCTCTTCTACTACAAGGCGGTCTACGGAATCCAGCACGTCATTCTGCGCTACGCGAATATCTATGGTCCCAGGCAGAACCCCCACGGCGAAGCCGGCGTGGTAGCAATCTTCGCAGACAAGATGCTGAAGGGTGAACAGCCTGTGATCAACGGCGATGGCAAGCAAACCCGGGACTATGTTTTTGTCGGCGACGTCGTGCGTGCAAACCTTCTCGCGTTGGCGCACACGATTTCCGATATCTTTAACATCGGTACCGGTGTGGAGAACGACGTGAATACACTTTTTCGGATCATTAAGAAATCAACCTCCTCTTCGTGCGAGGAGAAGCACGCTCCCGCCAAGATGGGTGAGCAGCTTCGCAGTGTCATCGATTCTTCCAAAGCGAAGAAGATTCTGGGCTGGATACCGACGGTCTCTCTTGAGGAAGGTCTCGAAAAAACAGTTCAGTATTTCAGATCAGCAAAGAAAGTGGGATGACTTCCGGGCACTGTTCCTTTCTGGTACAATTTTTTTCGGTAGACGTGTGACCATGGAGTTGAAGCAAATCATCGACCGGATCCTGGACGGAGACCGACGAGCAGTCGCGCGGGCGATCTCGTTTGTGGAGAACGGCAATTCGGACGCTGATGAGCTCCTTTCCGTATTGTTTCGACACACCGGCAACGCGTACCGTGTTGGTATCACCGGTCCGCCCGGAGCAGGGAAGAGCACGATCACAAGCAAGCTTGCCCGTTGGTACCGATCACAAGGTCTGCGTGTGGGAATCATCGCAGTTGATCCGACGAGCCCGTTTACAGGAGGGGCAATGCTGGGCGATCGAATAAGGATGACCGACGTTGAACTTGACGAGGGTGTCTTTATACGAAGTATGGCTTCGCGGGGTAGTCTGGGAGGATTGAGCCGGACAACCCGGGAAGCGGCGGATATCCTGGATGCAAGCGGAGCGGATATGATCTTGCTTGAAACCGTCGGGGTCGGACAGTCTGAGCTCGATATCGCCGGCGCTGCCGATTCCACGGTCGTGGTTCTCGTTCCTGAGTCCGGCGACGGAATACAGGCAATGAAAGCGGGCTTGATGGAAATAGCCGATCTCTTTGTGCTCAACAAGTCCGACAGGCCGGGTGCCGACCAGGCGGTCCAATCGCTGAATATGGTCCTCGGCTTTCGTTCTCACGACGAAACCAGCTGGCTCCCTTCAGTGTTAAAGACCGTAGCAAAGGAAGGGAATGGAATTCAGGACATAGCCGAGGCGATCGCGAAGCATCGGGCGCACCTCGAACGGAGCGGTGGGCTACGCACACGCAGGGCTGAACGAATGAGGGGACGTATTGAAGAAATGGTGCAGGAAAGACTGAAGGTTGAATTTTGGGATGAAGTTCGAACAAGCAAACTCTCGGAAGGTCTCGCCTCGGTGATGAAGCTTGAACGAACGCCGTACGACGTGGCGAGAGAATTGGTTGCCGCTTTCAAACAGTAAATGTTCTGAAGAAGAAGGTTCGTCGCCGTCACAATCGGCGGACGAGCGTACATGGCTTGCCTTTCACCAAACATGTGAGGAAAAGGTTATGGAAGACTCCGGCTTCGATGTGCGGCCGACGGAGAGCATGATGATGGTTCAGCAGCTTGCCCGAGACTTTGCAGAGAAAGAGCTTCGGCCTGTCGTCATGAAGTATGATGAATCGCAGGAATTTCCGCATGAGATCGCGGCTAAACTCGGAGGACTGGGGTTCCTCGGTGCGATGATTCCTGAAGAATATGGCGGTGCCGGTCTCTCGCCGCTCGACTTCACTGTTTTGGTGGAGGAAATTTCCGCGGTCGATCCCTCCGTAGGACTCAGTCTTTGCGCTCACAATGGCCTCTGTGTCTCGCATCTTTTTCAATTCGGCAACGAAGCTCAGAAGAGAAAATACCTTCCAGAACTCTGTTCGGGTAAAAAACTCGGGGGATGGGGTCTCACGGAACCGTCGTCGGGAAGCGATGCAGGGTCGATGAAAACGACTGCAGTGAAGCAGGGCGATGAATGGGTACTCAAGGGCAGCAAGATGTTCATCACCCACGGGTCGGTTGGCGAGACGTTTGTCATTCTCGCCGTGACTGATAAATCCAGGCCC
>CAYYHS010000004.1:0-21407 GCA_964471785.1 uncultured Chitinophagaceae bacterium | reverse complement strand
TTATGACAGCGACTTTGTATCGCTCTGGTCGGAGACGGATTTAGGCGATGGGATCGACGTTATGGTTGCTTGCGATTCGAGCCTGGGTCTTACATAGACCTACCACGGCGACACTGACGACGGAACATTTGCGGGTTATGGGAGCAAGCCCCCGGCGGACGGATTTTTTCTCGCTCAAGGTCCATCGGTCCCTGGAACGCCTGCAGACAGCGCACTCTCTGAGGGTCTCTGGAGAAAGGGCTACAAAAATCTTAGCGCCTCTTCGCATACGGGGTATCTGAAAACTACTACTGCGAAAGATCCGCCACTCGGGAATAGTACGTTTCCAGGCATCATTTACGACTATCAAAATGGAATTGATGGCTATACCAATCTACCGTTTATTGATCCGACGACAAACCTTCCATCGAAGTACATGTTTTGGGGAGATCCAGTCACGGAGTCCGGTTGGACTATGACAAAGTCTGGACGATTTCCGCAGGACATTCGCGGGATGATTTCAGTCGGCCCTTTTACTCTTGCGAAGCAAGACACTCAGGAAATTGTCGGCGGGTTTGCCATCGCACAAGGTTCGGACCGGCTGAACAGTATTGTTCTTCTGCGCCAATATGTGGATGTCGCCCGTAAATCTTTCATCAAAAATTTTGCTACGGTTCCCGTCATCAACGCAACGGTGGATACGCATTCAGCCAACCCGGTCATTTCATTTGTCTGCGATCCGAAGAATTCATTAACGCAATCTGTCGATCTCACTCTGCGGAAGAGCGACGGAACATCGCTGGCCCAACTTTCTCTCCTTGACGACGGCCTTCATGGTGACGGCGCCGCCGGAGATAAGATTTTCGGAAATTCAATCACTACGTTGGCTCCGCAAGATCAGGGTATTGTTCTGGATGTCTCTGTCACGGCAGCTGGCCTTTCCCCCGAAGTTTGGCCCTCGTTTATGAACATCACGACAACGAAGGTTCAGCAGACGACGCCCGTTATCCTCTCCGACAACTTAAACGACGACGGTAAGGTCAATCCGGCAGAGGATGTGCGGTTCAATGTTGCTCTTGTAAACCCGTACGCGTTTGGATTTAGCAACCTCACGCTTGAAGCGCGCACTCCGTTTTCAGACAAATCGATTCACATTCCATCCTTACCGGCAAATTCGCAATTCACGCCGGCCTACAATCCCACCGATATTAATAGTTTCCTCGAGTTCACGATTCCTCAGAATTATTCTACGAGTGAAGTCACTATTCTTCTTACGGTGGGTGATACCACGGGAAACCGGTGGCTCGATTCCGTCTCATTCCCGGTCTATCCTCTTGTCCGCGAAAATGCCGTCCTGCAACGGTCGCGAGGTCACAGCAGCATGGCGCCGGCGGTGATCATCACAAATAAGCCGGTAACGGAAAACAAAATATATGTTGTTTCCGGCATCGATTCTGCCGACGCAAACTCTACGCCCGGTTACAGTGTAAAAGATTCTTCGAGCGGAAGCATCCTTGTGCAGCACGAACCTTTGACTGAAGCTGAATTTCTCGGCCATGTTTCTCCGCCGATTAATGGGTTCAAAATAAACTGGGACGGAACTTATACCAATGCGCTTGCTCCTCTTGCGCCGACTTACGTCGCCTCACATCCTACACAATTCCCTTGGTTCGCGTCGGGCTTTGCAACTATTGGGAAGCAGTTTAATGCGGGATCCGCGGGATCGAGCGGCAGCAGTCTCAACGTGGATGACTTCAGGAGTGTTCAAGTCCGCTTTTCCTCCATCACCGGGTTCACTGATCTCAATGGAAACGGAGTCTATGATCTTGGCGAGCCGTATAAATTCGATACGTTGAACACTGTCCGCACGCAGAAGGCCTATTTCTACAGACAGGAAAATGTTTTGTCCGACTACCACTACCCCGGATATTTTACCGTGCCCCTTGCCGCGTACGATGTGACATCCAATGCTCCGAGACAACTTAGTTTGCTCATCATCGACCGCGACAAGAATAATCAATGGGACGCTGATCTCAATGGCTCTTTAACTTTCCGCAATTACATCTACATATTGTCGGACACATACGATCCATCGGGAAAAACGTATGATTCGACAAAAGGGGGAGTCGATCTCGGAAGCACGCTCCGCAATCGTCTTCCGATATCCAGCTATTGGGCGCTTTGGGTGATCGTCGATGGTATTCACGCTCCGTACGGTGCCGCCGGCGACTGCAACCTTAATGTGTTGATCCCTGTGACATCGCTCGACGCATGGACATTCAATCCAACGACGACGACCGGAGTTCCAATTCAGCAGGTTCCCGTTCGATTCGCACTTCAACAAAGCTATCCAAACCCCTTCAATCCGTCTGCAACGATTTCATATTCTCTCGAGAAGCCGGTCCCGGTGCGGCTTGTGGTGTACAATCTGCTTGGACAGCGAGTCAAAGCTCTCGTTGAGACACATCAACAGGCCGGAAATCATGTCGTAGTGTGGGACGGCACAGACTGTTCAGGCCGAAGAGTTGCGTCCGGTGTATATCTTTACCGGTTGGAGGCTGGCTCGTTCACTGCGACAAAAAAAATGGTAATGATAAAATAGTCGACGATTCATTTGTTCGATTTGGCTCCAGCCTTAGTGTAAACTACGACCGAAGCACTCGTTAGTATCAAACCTCGCGTCGGATCTCTCCATAGAAAACATACCCGACTTTAGATAACTATTCCTATTGTACGCTGTCGAGCGACTTGTGGGTCGAAATAGCCTTTGGACGCAAGGAAAATCAGCGTGCTGACCCAAATTCGAAAAATATTGCTTGACAAGCCTAATCATAGTACAGTATAATTCAAAGCATCAAGTATAGTGACATTGGTGTGAATAAAGTGTTGATAACTTTGGTGCTCGGTTTTTCATCTAGATGTGTTGGTTTTACTCTGAAAATATCGTCCATGTGGATTTGTTGATAAGTGGTATACAAGTCACTGGAAGTGCTATGAAATAAGGTCTTGTGCATGGTTCCTTCATGTGGATAATTTTTTAACCTACGCTAACTGTTTATTTATTTAGTTCATGATATGTTGATAAGTTTGTGAATAAGTCCATGATCTATGTGAATAATTCTGTAAGTCATTGAGAATGTTATGCAAAACCAACTCGATACCGCAGAGACTTCGGTGGCAACAGGCGATGCCGCCGCCGCATGGTCTGCTTGTCTCTCAGCAATTCAATCTCAAATTCCGAATCAAAGTTTCAAGACATGGTTTGAACCGATAAAGCCGGCGAAATTAGAAAACGGAGAATTAACGGTCCAGGTTCCGAGTCAGTTTTTCTATGAATGGCTGGAGGAGCATTACAACAACCTCATCAGGGCTACAATCTCTACGTACTTGGGCGGGGATGCGAGATTGACGTATGTTGTAGTTCCCCCGGATGACTCGGAGCTTGCCGCAGAAGTACATACTACCGTCGCAGTGAGGGCTGATGGATCTCCGATTGTTCCCTTAGCGCACGCTCCTTCCTCTTTTCCTCCACAAGAGAATGAAATTGTTCTTCCCCCAATCAAGACATTTTTGAATCCGCGATATACATTTAGCAACTTCATAAAGGGGGACAGCAATCAGTTAGCGCGGGCTGCTGCTTCGGCGGTTTCCAATAATCCCGGCGGCACATCGTTCAATCCCCTGGTCCTCTACGGCGGAACCGGGCTTGGAAAAACACATTTGATACAGGCGATCGGCAATTATGCTTTTGAAGCCGGCAAGGCGCGACGTGTCTGTTACGTCTCGAGCGAAAAATTTACTATCGAGTTTGTCGACGCGATCCAGTCGGACAAAACCAGAGAATTCTCGAATTACTACCGGAGTATGGATCTCTTGATTGTCGACGACATACAGTTCTTCTCCGGAAAGGAAAAAACCCAGGATAGCTTCTTCCACACGTTCAATACGCTTCATCAACTGGGAAAACAGATCGTCCTTTCATCCGACAAGCCCCCTAAGGATCTTAAGGGATTGGATGAACGTCTGATCTCCCGTTTTCAATGGGGACTGACCGCCGATATTCAGCCTCCGGATCTGGAAACAAGAACCGCAATCCTCCGAAAGAAATGCGAAGACGACAACATCGAAATACCGCAGGACGTGCTCGACTTTATCGCTACCAATGTGACATCTAATATCCGTGAGCTGGAAGGATGTTACATCAGCTTGCTTGCAAAAGCATCGTTGGAAAACCGGGATATTAACCTGGAGTTGGCGCGCGACGTACTGCGGCTCGTGGTAAGCAACGTGCGTTCGCCTATTAATGTTGAGGAAATCCAGCGGCTCGTTGCTGAATTCTTTGACATTCCCCCCGATCTTCTACGGGCAAAGACCAGAAAGCAGGAGATTGTCAACGCACGTCAAGTTGCCATGTACCTTGCAAAGGAGATGACAAATTGCTCTCTGAAGACAATCGGTCTTCATTTTGGCGGAAGGGATCACAGCACCGTGATTCACGCATACCAATCTGTTGAGGACCAGATAAAACTGGATACGAAGTACCGCGACACGCTTCAATTGGTCCGAAAGAAGATCGATGCTTCTTCCCGCTGAGAATTTCGCACCCCAGAATACAGAAAAAGTCTCAGGTAACTGAGACTTTTTTTATGCACAGTCATTTGTGGAAAACGTGTTAGTACAAGTTCCTAGGTTGTGAGTAATTACCCCCCTTCAGGAGATTCGTTCTCAATAATCGTGTTTATGTGGATAAGAGCTCTAATATCCACAGTGTTATCACGATTGATTTTTGGGGTAAAGTCTATTTTCTCCAATCCTTTTGCCTTTCTTCGTAGTTGTACAGATGTTGTGAACATATCAACAGTCCTTATTATTAATATTAACTTACTTACATATCTATTATTATAATAGAAGAAGAGAATACAAACAGAGAGATGTTGTTGAGGAATTAGTAATTGTCAGCAGAATAGTTCCGGCAGATCAATGAAGTTGATTATATTTACTTATTGTTCTACTTTTGTAGCATTAAACTGAACAGTTGTGTATCGCATTTGAGTATGAGAAGGGCTGTTAATTAAGATGCAGAGGTATCTTCAGTACGGATTGATAACGCTAGGATTTATCCTCTTTCAAACCACAGTTATTCCCTTCGCTGCAATTTCTAACATTGTCCCAGATGTATTATTGGTCTGGACTGTCTACATCGCGATTAGACTCGGACAAATTCCTGCAACAATAGCAGGATTTGTTATCGGTTTAACCATTGATCTCGTGAGCGGTCACTTTATTGGATTATCCGCGTTATCAAAAACAGTAGCCGGTTTTTTCGCAGGATATTTTTTCAATGAAAACAAGATCGATTATACGCTAGGCAGTTATCAGTTTTTGATCGTCGTTGGACTTTCATCAATTATTCACAATGTGATATATTTTGTAATATTTGTTCAGGGAAGTGAAATAGGATTCTGGTCGGCAATCTTGAGGTTCGGATTATTCTCAACAATCTATACCTTAGCCCTCGCAGTGCTTCCGGTCTTTGTTTATTCTCGAAAGTTAGCGTAACGCATCTTCCATGACAACCGAAGAATTCGGTTCTGCACGAAGAAAGAATATCCTGCTTACAATTGTAAGTTTCGGCCTGCTTGTTCTTGTCGGTCGTCTCTACCAACTGCAGTATATTTACCGGGATGAATACGGCAAGAAATCCGAAGAGAACAGCATCCGGACCGTTGTCAAGGAACCGGTACGCGGTTACATCTATGACCGCAAAGGAACCCTGATCGTTGATAACCGACCCTCCTACATCGTCATGTTGACTCCAATCGATTTTGACCCGAAGAACGTTCCACTTCTTGCTACGATTCTCCAAATGGACGAAGAGTCGATCAAGGATAAAATCAAAAAGGCCAGGCAGTTTTCTCTTTTTAATCCGACGCGCATAAAACGCGACATCGACTTTGCTACGTTGTCGGCGCTGGAAGAAAATAAAAATCTTCTGCCGGGTATCGAGGTGCAAGTGGAATCGAAGCGATACTACGGCACGCCCGCACACGCATCGCACATGCTCGGATATGCAAAAGAAATCTCAGATTGGCAGCTTGAAAAGTTCGGCGACTATTATCAAGCAGGCGATGTTGTCGGATCTTCCGGACTGGAAGCAAAGTACGAGAAGTACTTGCGGGGCGAGAAGGGGTTTGAGTTCATTTCGCAGAACTCGAAAGGACAGGTGATTGGAAATTTCAACAACGGGAGGTATGATATTTCTCCGAAAGACGGCCTCGACTTGCATCTTGCAATCGACGGCGACGTGCAGGCCCTGGCGGAATCACTGCTGACAGGATACCGGGGTGCGGTTGTTGCGATTGACCCGAACAACGGCGGAGTGATCGCGCTTGCGAGCAAGCCGGACTATAATCTCTCGGACTTCAGCGGTGTAACATCACCCGAAGTTTGGAACCAATTGAACGACGACGAGAATAAACCGTTATTTAATCGTGCCACGCTGACGCGTTACCCTCCGGGCTCTACTTTTAAGATGATCCTGGCAATCGCGGCGTTGGAAAACAACGTGATCGATGAGAACTGGCGCGTACAGTGCCGGGGGGCATTTGTTTTCGGGAGAAAAGTTTTCAAAGACGAACACGTTCATGGATCGACAAACGT
Organism: uncultured Chitinophagaceae bacterium; assembly: GCA_964471785.1. Taxonomy (GTDB): domain Bacteria; phylum Bacteroidota; class Ignavibacteria; order UBA10030; family UBA8401; genus JAGVPT01. The sequence continues at coordinate 14,768 of CAYYHS010000004.1, read as the reverse complement.
CGTAGAGGCAATCCAACGATCGTGCAATGTTTTTTTCTATCAGCTGATGTTGAAAGTGGGTTTGGACCCGTGGACCGATTACGCAAGAGAATTCGGGTTCGGGCAACCGACGAAGATCGATATCCTCGAAGAAAACTCGGGTCTCATTCCGTCGACCGAGTATTACAATCGGGTCTATGGAAAGGGAAAGTGGACGCAGGGGTACCTTGTCAGTCTTGGAATCGGCCAGGGAGAAGTAGGAGTGACGCCCTTGCAGATGGCAAGTTATGCATCGATGCTGGCAAACAAAGGGCAATACTATCAGCCGCATATTGTTCAGACCATCTTCAACAAGTTAACAAATTCGACCGATAGCGTCGCCGTTGAGCACCACGACCTTCGCATCTCGGATCGGACGTGGCAAATTGTTCGCGAGGGGATGCGCCGTGTGGTCATGGAGCCCGGCGGGACCGGGGGACCTGCGCGCATTCCGGGAATCGTGAGCGGAGGAAAAACCGGCACGGCAGAAAACCCACATGGCAAGGCGCACTCGTGGTTTGTAGGATTCGCTCCTTTCGACAATCCGAAAATTGCTATATGCGTTCTTGTTGAGAACGTCGGTTATGGTGCATCATATGCAGCTCCTATCGCAGGGTTGTGCATGGAGAAATATTTGTATGGAGAAATAATTCGATACAAACAAAAACCGTCTGCGCCGGGCCGCGAACAAGGTTCAGATCAGCATCGCGTGACCGCAAATACAACACCATAGCACATGAACCAATTTTTCAAAGAATACTTCGACCGCACGACTTTCCTCGCCACCCTGGCCCTCATCGGCATCGGGCTGCTATCGATTTACAGTGCGACCTTCGACACAAATGCGGCAGCCAGTTTTCATAGACAAATTGTGTGGGCTTCCATCGGCTTTATCATGATGCTAGCAACCATGTTGACACCATTGCGCGTTATTCAACGCTCTTCCATGGCGGTCTTCGCAGTGTCTCTTCTCGCGCTCGCTGCCGTTCTGGCCGTGGGACATCGGGCCTACGGCTCACTGAGCTGGTTCGGTTTCGGAGGAGTGGGCGGCCAGCCGTCCGAGTTTGTAAAGATTACGACGATCCTGGCACTTGCCTCGTACCTCAGCCGCAGCGACACCAGCATGGGGAGCGTGAAAGATATTGCGAAGGCATTCGGAATTATCCTGCTTCCAGTCATCCTGATCATGATGCAGCCGGACTTGGGCACGTCGCTGACGTTTCTCGCAATGTTCGTTCCAATTCTTTACTGGGCCGGCGCCGCGAATTTTCTCATCGTTGCGATCGTTAGTCCTGCCATTGTAGCCTTAGCCGCGATCATCGGAACAACAACATTTCTTGCCGCCCTGACACTCGTGGGCCTGGCCCTCTATTTCTTCAGAGAAGAGAGGTTTTTCAGCGCGGTCATGTTTGGAATTAATGCAATGGTCGGAATATTTGTGCAGGTGGTATACGAAAAACTTCCGTTGTATCAGCAGAAACGCATCGCCACATTCCTTGATCCCAACAACGATCCCCTTGGCGCAGGCTACAATGTCATACAGGCGAAAGTTGCGATCGGTTCCGGCGGGTTTCTCGGAAAGGGGTATTTGCAGGGAACACAAACACAGCTCAACTTTATTCCGAAACAGTGGACAGATTTTATTTTTTGTGTTCCGGGAGAAGAATTTGGGTTTCTCGGTGCCGTCGTCGTACTTGCGCTGTTTGCCGTTATTCTCGTGCACGGCTTAAGGGTCGGGTACGTCGTCAAGAATAGATTCGGGAGCATCATCGCTATTGGGATTGTGTCGCTCTTTGCGGTGCATGTTTTTGTCAACGTGGGTATGTCGGTGGGCCTGATGCCGGTGATCGGGATCCCGCTTCCCTTCCTCAGTTACGGGGGATCATCCCTGTGTTCATACATGATCATGATGGGGCTGCTCATGAACGTGTACGCCAACAGGAAAGAGTATTAAGATTTTCCGAAGAAAAGTATATCTTGGAACAAGAGGGATGTCTTACCGAAGTTTCCGGACTTTGCTCCATTGCCTTCTGCTTCTCGCAACCCTTTTGTTTCCTTCCCCAACCTCGCTTCAAAGCCGACCCCTCTCTTTCCATCACCTGACCGTCGACAACGGATTGTCGCAAAATTCCGTGTACGCAATCCTGGAAGATCATCAGGGCTTCATATGGTTCGGCACGGCAGACGGCCTCAATCGGTATGATGGATACCAGTTCAAGACGTACAAATCGTACGCCCGTGATTCGTCAACCATCTCCAACAATACAATCAGAGCTCTCTATGAAGACCGGTCGGGAACGATATGGGTTGGTACCGACAAAGGACTGAACCGGTACGACCGGCAAACAGATTCCTTCGTCCGGTGTTCGTCGGACAACAGAATTCCCTTCCAGGTTGGATCAGGATATCTCGAGACACTCTCAGGCGATTCGCACGACAACCTTTGGATTGGGACGGGTGTGAGCATTGTACGGTACGATAGCTCGAGATCGCACTGTCTCACCTTTACCGCAACCATCGGAGAAGCCGAATACTTTCGCCTGACAAGCCTGGCCGAGGAACCCAATGGCACTTTGTGGATCGGGACGACTGCCGGTCTTACGCGCTATAACCAGCAGCAGGGCACGCTCGACAGAATTCAGTTACGGCACACAGTATCACCGAACGGAAAAGCTGCCGCAGTTTTTGTGATCTCCTATAATGTGAACGACAGCACGCTTTGGCTCTGCGCACAACGCACGGGGATTATTCATTACAATCCACTATCCGGTTCCACCCAGTTTTATTCCTTCAACAAAAAAACCGAGCGTTCGCTCTTCCAAAACCCAATTGCTTCTGTAGGAGAAGATGCGGCCGGAGGAATTCTCATAGGATCGGTCGACGACGGTCTATTCACGTTTGACAAGAAGAAGCATCTCTTCGCGCAATACAAGAATGATCAGCAGGACCCCTATTCACTGAGTTTCAACATCATTCGTGCAATCACGCGGGACGCGTCGGGTACCCTTTGGATCGGGACGGACGGTGCAGGAGTGAACGTCGCCAATCCCAGAGTCAACCAATTTGTCCATGTCCAGCACGATCCCAAAAACCCGAACAGTCTTTCAGGCAACTTCCTCAAAGCAATTTATGAAGACGCCCGTGGAACACTGTGGATCGGCACTGTCGGGCACGGACTCAACTCGTACGACTGCCGGGCAAGAAAATGGACAAGGTATATTCACAATAAGCGAAATCGTTCTTCAATCGCCAGCAACGTCGTCTTTGCCGTTCAAGGAGACCGCTACGACAATCTATGGGTTGGCACAGATTCCTGCCTCATGAAATTCGACAAAAAGGGGGGCCCATTTAAACGCATCGTGTTTGCCGACGCGCCGGCATCACCCGAAAATCACATCAACAAAATATACGAAGACCGCGAGGGAATGCTCTGGATCGGGACCCAGGGGCTTCTCAAAATTGTTGACCCACGAACCGGCATTGTGAGAACTCTAGACATTGCAACCCCAGGTGGAGCGCGTGTGGGGACCGTGATGTCAATTTGTGAAGACAACGACGCCGGAGTATGGATTGCCACGCTTGGAGACGGGGTCTATAACTACAACCGGAAGCTGAGAACACTCACCCGGTATAGGAGGGAACTCAACAATGCAAATTCGTTGACTAATAATTTTGTCCGCGCAATGTACTGCGACAAGTCCGGAATCGTCTGGTTCGCGACCGAGGAGGGTTTGGACAGGTTCGATCCATCAACTCAGCGATTCACGGCGTACACCGAGCGCGATGGACTGCCAAGCGATTTTCTCTATGGCATTCTTGCCGACCGGGGCGGCAACCTTTGGATCAGCACGAATAGTGGTCTCTCCAAATTTACTGAGAACAATCCACACGGCATGCAATTCCGGAATTACCGAGTTTCCGATGGGCTCCAGGCGAAGGAATTCAACACAGGTGCGTACTGGAAAAATGCCAGGGGCGAAATGTTTTTCGGCGGAGTGAACGGATACAACAAATTCCAGCCTGACTCAATCGGCATCAATCAACACCCGCCGCGAGTGGTAATCTCCGATCTGTATTCTTCGGACCGGCAAATCGCAAACGAAGGCAGCATAGACAAAAAGAAAGATTTTCGTCTCTCTTACCGGGAAAACGAATTTGTGATCGGATTTGTAGCGCTCGAGTACCTTCAAGCTGCGGAGAACCGGTACGCCTACATGCTGGAGGGAGAGGATCCCGATTGGGTGCTCGCAGGGACACAGCGGTTTGCCCGGTATACAAACTTGCGTCCCGGAGAATATGTCTTTCGCGTGAAGGCCTGCAATAACGACGGCATCTGGAACGAGCAAGGCGCATCCATTCGACTCACGATCGTGCCTCCATTCTGGATGACCCCCTGGTTCCTAGTTCTCTGCTTCATGGGGGGGATCTCGTCGATTGCGGGTGGAGTCCGTTATCTTGAGTTGAGAAAAATCAAGCGGAGGATGGATGCACTGGAAGCACAGCATGCGCTTGACCGCGAGCGTGCGCGTATCTCGCAGGATATGCACGATGAGGTGGGATCGACGCTGACAAGGATTGCAATTCTCGGTGAACTGGCTCAGAGAAACATCGGCCAGCCCAATGAAACCAAGCTGCAGCTCGAAAAGATATCGGAAATGTCCCGGCACGTGATCGACAGTCTTGGCGAAATTGTCTGGGCGCTGAATCCGAAGAACGATACTCTTGATAACCTGCTTGCGTACACGCGCCAATACGTAGCGGAGTTCTTCGAAATAACGCCGGTGCATTGCCTGCTTGAATTTCCGGATTCCGTTCAGCCGATTCCACTCTCTGCAGAATTCAGGCGGAACATTTTTCTTACCGTCAAGGAGAGTGTGCATAACATTGTGCGGCATGCAGACGCTGCTGAGGTTTGCGTACTCTGCTCGGTGGCAGGCACCACACTTTCCATCACCGTGAAAGATAACGGAAAAGGGTTTTCTTCCCTCATGCCGGCCCAGAGAGGCAATGGGCTGGTAAATATGCGGAAGCGGATTGAAGACATCGGGGGGAGGGTGACTATTCTTTCAACGCCTGGTGCCGGGACAAGCGTGTCTTTCCAGGTTAATCTCCCCCGCGAAAACCCAGACGCACATCGTTCTGGTCCGTAAATACTACTTTTGTGTGATTGAATCGACGGGGTAAAAGGAGTACGTTCGTCAATGATCAATGTTGCAATCGTCGATGACGACAAGGAAGTGCGCGAAGGCATCGGTCTTTTGATCAACGGGACAGAGAATTACCGCTGTGTCGGCGCGTATGGCAGCGCTCAAGAAGCCTTAGATCGAATTCCGGGCCTTGAAGTGCATGTTGTGTTGATGGATATCAATATGCCCCACACCTCCGGCATCGAATGTGTCGTGAGACTCAAGCACCTGCAGCCTTCGCTTCAGATTATGATGCTGACCTCGTTCGAAGACGATGAAAAAATTTTCCAGTCTCTCGTCGCCGGAGCAAGCGGTTACCTGCTGAAGAAGACTCCACCCGCGAAACTTCTCGAGGCAATAGAAGAAATCCACCATGGCGGATCTCCGATGTCGAACCAAATCGCGCGGAAAGTAGTAGAAACATTTCAATCGGCGGGAAATGCTTCGAAGGACACCGTTGGATTAACGCAGCGTGAACAGGAAATTCTTTCCCACCTTGCAAAAGGATACCGCTACAAAGAAATCGCCGACGCACTCTTTATCAGCGTAGAAACCGTCCGCACCCACCTCCGCAATATTTACGAAAAACTCCACGTAAGATCCCGCACAGAAGCAGTGCTGAAGTACTTGAAAAAGTAGGTTGGATTCGGCACTCAGTTAGCAATGAACAATAATCAGAAAACCAGCTTTTATACTGTCTCGCCAAGTGAAGAAGAAGAGTTATTCAATTCGTTCGAGATATTTCGTGGCAATGAAGCCCCCCGCCCGCAACTGGTAAGTATGTTTTCCTTTTGTCAACAAATTCGCGTCGACAGCAACAATATATGTCCCCGGGTCTTGCACTTCGCTGACAATAAGAACCTCTTTGTCGTCCAATGTATCCTTCACGCTCAACTCAACAGTACATCGCTGGCTAAGTTCGTATGAAATGTAGGTTCTGTCGGTGAATGGATTCGGATAGTTCTGTGCGAGTGAATTATGTCCCGGCGATGCCGGGTGGTCGTTAGCAACCGCGTTCAGACCGGAAGTGTCGGAACTTTCGTTGTGGCCTCTGTCCAGCGCCGTGACGGTGTAGTAATACCGGATGTTATTGTTCGGTGAGTCGTCGAGGTACATTGTAGAGATAGCCGGAACCACGGCGAGAATATTCCGCGCATTGTCGATATCGACTTCCGGGTTCGAAGACCGGTACACCACATACTGCGATGCCACGTCGCCGTCAACGGCAGGAGGCGGCTCTTTCCACCGGACGAGCGTCGTGTGATCTGAAGTGCGAACGCTGGTGATTTCTGTTGGCGGCAAAGGGGGAATGGAATCCTTCCACGGCATTGGAGGAATTAATGCCGGATACTTATATGTCAACGCGATGCCGGGTAAGTCGAGAAGGTTCTCGTAGCGGAAGAACGATTGTCCCTGGCAATGGACGGTGCGGGTAAGATAAATCTGCTCGGTAATTTCCTTTCGGATGTTATCACGATATACCCCAAGCCCAGCATAGATGTGCCGGCCGAAACTATTCTTTGCCCAATCAATACACACCGCCCGGAAATCCGGGTCGTTCGGATTTGCCTGCTCGCCAAAATCCCAATATATCTGGGGTGCAACATAATCCTGAATCTTTTCGCGAAGCCACAGCCTTGCATCCTGGAACAAAACCGCATAGGCCGAGAATCCGGATTGTGCGCCGGGAATTGGTTTGTATACACCCAGCGGCGCCGAGCCGACTTTCATCATCGGTTTCTCCGCCATGATTTGTTGGTACATATCCCGCACAAACGTCGTGATGTTGTTGCGCCGCCACTCGTCGCGCTCGGCCCCGTCGCTATAAAGCCGGAAGGAACTCCAGTCGTCGAATTTTTCTCCGGGATACCGGACGTAATCAAGATGAATGCCGTCGAGATCGTACAGGCGGACAAGTTCCATGATGAGCACCTCGGTGTATGTACGAACTTCGGGGCGCCCCATGTCCAGCCACCACTCTCCGTCATACACTTGCGCCCACTCGGGGTGACTTCGAAGAATATGCCGGGGCGAGCTCAACGGCGGCTGTCCGCTGTTATAAACTTTCGCCACGTTAAACCATGCGTGGAGTTCCATCCCGCGCTTATGCGCTTCCTCAATGGCGAAATCGAGCGGGTCCCATCCCGGATCCTTCCCTAACGAGCCGGTCAGTTCTGCCGCCCACGGTTCATAACGTGATTTGTAAAACGTGTTTCCCCGCGGACGAACTTGAAAGAAAACTGTGTTGAAGTGTTTCTTCTGCAGCGTTTCGAAGATTTCGACCAGCGATCTCTTTTGTTCGTCCACGTTATACGTCTTTGGCCAATCAGCGCCGCCGGCAGTCGTCAACCAAACGGCACGGACTTCCCATTTTGGCGCGATGACGTCTACCTGGGCGTGAAGAGGGACAACGTATGAGGGAAGAAGGACGAGCGCCCAAAGGGAAGTTATAGAGAGAACTATTTTCATTGTACCGAAAGGTTGATGCCGGGTTGGGCAGAGGGGCGCACGTCAAAAATTTCGACAGGGCGTTCTTTTCCTTTCACACGTATCGGATCGAGCTTGGTCAATCGGACCGAGTCGATGCCGTGCAGATACGCAGCCGAGCTTTCCGATAAGAGGATCTGTCCCCGCTTCGCCGCGCTGCAGAGGCGTGCACCAAGGTTCACTGAATCCCCGATGACGGTAAAATCCATACGGTCTTCGCTTCCCATCGCTCCCATGACCATCTCGCCGGTGTTGATCCCGATCCCGATGCCAACATCTTCCCCTGCCGTCGATGTGACATCGTTCATCGTTTGCTGAATCTCCACCGCACAGCGGACCGCCCGGTGAACCATCTCATCACCAAGGAACACAGCGACAAGTTCGTCGCCAACAAACTTATCAATGTCTCCTCCGTATTTTTTAACCAGCGCGGTCTGGCGGCTGAGGAGGGAGTTGAGCATAGTAACGACCCGTTCGGGTTCAACGTTTTCGGAGAATGATGTGAAGCCCCGGACATCCGAGAAAAAAACAGTAGCCACCTTTCGTTCGCCTCCGAGCTTCACGCCCATCATATCTGCCTGATGCACCGCATCGACCGTCTGTTGGGAAACGAATTTCTGAAGATGGAACCGCTCGCGGAGCCCAACCACCATCTCATTGATACGCGTAGCCAGGTCTCCTATTTCATCGCGCGACTGAACGGTAGCAACCGCGGAAAAATCTCCCTGCCCGACGCGCTGGGCAACATCGCCGATATTCCCGATTGGATGAACCACCACGCGCTTCATGAAAACCCGAAGTGCAAACCAGACGAGCAAGACGGTCACCGCACCAGTGAGGAGTGAATAGATTTTGTTCTTAGCAACCGCTGCGTTGATTTCTGCCATCGATGCCGCTACTGCGACGACACCTCGAACATTATGATCGGTGCCATGACATCCCTGACAGCGCTTGTCGTTAATGAGCGGCGAATAGCGGACAAGATATTCTTCACCGTTAATGACTTGTTGTGTTTCGACGACTCGCTTCGTTTCCAGTACCTTTCGCGCAATCTGCTTTCCTGTTTCTTCGACCGGCAGGTTCACGAATCGCTCGTTCCCCTCCCTATCGAAAACGCGGAGATCGCGTATCGCCGGAATCGTGCGGACATCGTTGATAAACGATCGCACGAAACTTCCTTTTCCAACAAGCATAATGCTCCGAAAGCCGGCGCCTACCGATTCCTGCAACATCTTCGTCAGCTGCTTTTTGAGCGAGTCGGGATTCTGTTCCAGGTGGTTCAGCGTGAGCGTCACGACCATAATGCCGCGCCACGGATTCTTGGCACTATGGCAAACCTGGCAGCGTTCTTCGTTCCGGAGAGGAATGAAGCGTGTGAGGGTGCCGGCTCGTTTGTCGACAACCTCAAAAGGCTCCGTCGTTGTGATTGCCCGAAGGACGACGGCCGGTTTCTCGACATCTTTCTCGGCGCCGAAATGGAGATCGCCAAAACTGTCATACACCTGAACGCGCTGAACAAAGGGAAGCATCGAAGTATGATTGATGAGTGTATCCATCAACGGACCTTCGCCCGACACCATAATATTCCGGAAGCTCGCTGCAAGGGTGCTGCATACAATCTCGCCGATCTTAGATTGGATATGCGCTGCGTACTCTCCCGAGTTGCTGCTGGGGAGGGTCATCAACTCGGGTTTCAATGAGACCCACGTGACTCCGCGCATCATGTGCGTTGTCCCATGACATGCCTGGCACTCTTTGTCGTTGAGGAGCGGCTCGAGTCTGGTGAAAACGCCCCCCTCCGATGCGGACATCGTCTCTACTTCTTGGTGACTTTCGATGACCCGGGCAACATTCGGATCGCCGCTGCTTTTGATGATCCCCTTCCCTTCTTCCTGAAAAACCTCATTCGCTTCCCGGTCGTAGACATTGAGCATCCCGAATGTCAGGCTGTCGCGGGCGTCATTGACAAACGTGCTTGCATAGCTCGCCTTCCCCGAGAGCATGACATTGCGGATTCCAACCATAATCGTCTGGCCGAACACGATCGACTTCTCGCGGTTCTGCTCGATAAGCATGCTCGACTGGCTGTTGATCGACACGATGACGTACGATCCAAACCCGGCAATAAGGACGACGATGATGAGAATAAGAATTTTTGTTTCGAGGCGGTTCTTCATGAGGAAGGGCAAAATTCAAAATGCAAAGGACAAAAGTAAAATAAAAAGTTCAAATTGTTTGTTCCCGAGAGGACAACGTTCCGCTTCTAACGCACGGCCCGCTCTAATTCCATCAGGGGGTCAAAATGCAAAGGGCAAAAGTAAAATGAGAGGCTCAAATTGTTTCCCACGGCAATTTCAACCTTGCATTTTGGACTTTAACTTTTCCCTTTGCACTTTAAACTTTCAACTTATGATCTATCCTGCTTCCACCAACGGTCGACAACGTCCGAAACGTTCGTTACTTTTTCGGAGGCAACCCACTTGTCGTAGAATTTGATGTCGGCGCTGTCAGGCGGCGGTGCGGGATAATCAAGCAAGACCCTCACCGGCAGCGGCGTCGAGTCTCCGATAATCAGAGCCTCTCCCGGACGAAGGGTTGGGAGGATGTCGAACAGGCCGCTGAAAGAATCGGGAACAAGCTTCTTGACGTAGTTCTGGTCCGTGGGGTTGGTAAGGCGGAGGGTGATGAAGTTATTGCATTGCGAGAGAATGGTTTCCGAAAGTTCCGACGGACGCTGGCTGACGATCATACACGATACGCCGTACTTCCGCCCCTCCTTCGCGATTCTCTCCACAGTCCGTCGTGCGGCATGGTTATGCTCGGTCGCAACCTGCGGCAGGTAATTATGTGCCTCTTCGAAAACAAGCAGCACAGGGAAATCCGATTTGCTCTTGTTCCAGAAATTAAAGTCGAACACCATCCGGGCAAGAAGCGAGACGATAACGTTGACGATATCGAACGGAACACCGCTCAGATCGATGACCGTAATCTGTTTCTTGGTATCGAGACCGAAGATGCGCGAGATGACATCCTTGATCGCGCTTGAATCCTTGAACTTCTTCGGCTTGAACATAAACTCGTACCGTTTGTCGGTCATACGGCTGTCGAGGCTTTCAAGGAAACGAGTAAATTGACCGAAGAACGGTCCGTCGCGCGATTGCCCGCCGCCATAGCCGGTGATCCTTTCAGTATCGTAGAACTGAAACTTGGCGCGCACCTCGTTCAAGTCGTAATAGACGGGCGCATCGATGGTGATGAACTCCTGAAGCGTCGGATTTTTGATCTTCTTTGCATTCAAGACGAGATCTTTGAGGAGCATTTCCTGACTTTGGGCCGACGACTCGCTTTCATCGACAAACGTCTCGCGCATTTCTTCGAAATTCATGAACCAATGCGGCAGCTCAAGATCTGTGATGTTAATGATATTCCCAAAATCCCGGAAGGCAGCCTTGTACTCGTCGTGAATGTCCAGTATGATGACGTGAGTGTTGGTGAACATCTGAACTTTTTGGATGATCGAAGATACCGCGGTCGACTTTCCCGAGCCGGTGGAGCCGAGGAGCGCAATATGTTTGCCGAAGAATTTGTTCGGGTCGATGTACTGCCGCTCCCCCAGATAACCAGAAATATCACCGATGGCGAATCCGAATTGCGCGTATGTCGAGAAGAGAGCCGTCATGTCGCTCTCGTCGGTCATGAAAACGTCTGCACCAACCGGCGGGAAGCTTGCGACACCTTTTTCGAACCGGCCCTTAACCACCGATCCGACGAGCTGGATCTCCAGTTCTTTCTTAGCTTTGGCGACGTCCACAGAGGCGGGCAGGGCAAGCCCCGCGCTCTCGGCAAGCCGCACCCGCCCAATCATGCCGATGACGCTTGTTTCGCCGACAGGAATAGAGACGAATGCGCCGATCTGGCCGACGATGTGTGTCTTGCCGTTGAACGTCCGCTCCATTGTTGTCAGCGAGTCGTCCAAATACGCCAGGGCCGTTAAGGTGCTCACACTATAGACAACGCCGATATGTTTCTCTGCTGAGGGCATACGATTGATTTTCTGATAAGGAGACTGTAATGGACAATTTTGCTAAAGATAGTAGCAAAATTACGGTAGTTTGTCAATGAGGAAGAGAACGCGCTGACCGGAAGCGGATTGCGTGCGAGTACGATGGAGAGACTATCGAGACTATTTCAGGAGCATCATTTTCTTGGACAGCTGATGTCCTCCGACACTCAGCTGGTAAATGTAAACTCCGCTCGGATACTTGCTCGCGTCCCACCGTGCGGAATACTCTCCTGGCGCCAAACGCTGTTCAACGAGACGTGCGACCTCCCGTCCTAGAAGGTCATATATCTTGAGCGAAACAACTTCCAGCTTGGGTATGACAAATCGAAAATTGGTGGCCGGGTTGAAGGGGTTCGGATAGTTTTGCGCCAGGTTGTACTGTTGTGGGGCGATCGCGATGCCGGAATCATTGACCCTGCCCACCCCCGATAACGAAAAGCTCAAGAGCACAGACGTCGAATCTCTCACGCCGGTCAACCACACCGTGTTATTCTGGTCAAGATAGGAGGATGTGCCGAGAAAGTATACGTCGGTGAACATTGTTATGGATGTGTCCGTAGTGCCTACATTTTTGATTAAATACGACGTCGCCCCGCTTGACAAGTCGGTAAGCAGTGCGTATTGATTTCCAGCATGGTCGCTGATAACCTGAGGCAAGGTCATCGAATTTGAGGGAAGAGGAATATCTTGTTTTTCCTCCAAAACGGTTCCTTGTTTTGAAACTTCATATCGGAGAACGGCCGGGACATTGTACGAATCTTGCGTCAACGCAAACATTCTCACTTCACCATCGGACGTGAATAAATATTTAGGAAAGTTCAAGTAGTAGGATGGGGTTGAATCAATTTGAACTCCCACAGCATCATGATAATGGAGGATGTAGACTTTTCCCGAGGAAGAGCCGGTGCTCCAGCACACGTGCACGCCGCCAAGACCATCGACGCCCCAGACAAATCCGGACAAAGGAATCCGGTCCAGGTAAGGATATCTCGAAATTTGTATAGGAGAGCGAATCTCGCACAGAGCGACAGGCGATTCGAATGTGCCGGCGTTTATTCTCTGAAGCACCAGGTGCGAGACGGGCTGCGTCGTAGAGTCAGCCTGAAAATAGAGACAATAGAGTACATTTTGATTTTGCAAAAGCTGCGGAAAAACCCCCTTTCCCACTTTAACCGTGTCCGAAAACTTGCCCACTTCCGTTCTTTTTTGATAAAGGATTTCGCTCGCGTATTTACTGAATATTGGATCGGGGGAGAGTGGGGTCACAACTTCCCACACAACATGAAGAACGTCTGCCCCATCTACGGCGATTGAAGGATGCAGCCCCCCATTCATTGAAAGAATTCGCTCGAGTTTCCCGTTCACCACTTTTCCAATCGAGGCGTTAGGATTTGCGTAATCCGTTCCAGGCACGTCAGACTCGAAATAGGTCATCTTGCTCCAGGCGACGAAGAGCGAATCATCACTATTAACAGCAGAACATACGGTGAAGTCATCAAACGTATAGCTGAATGCATACGCGCGAGAGTATGCGGTGTCGGGAAGCAGCACAACGGGTGCTGCGGAAGATTGAGGGGTCAGTAAAAAGAATGGAATAGATGCACTCTGTTCACCATCAAAGTATGGCCAGGTTTTTGTCGAATAACCGCAAACGTAAAAGGAGTTATGGGCAGCAATGATCTGCACACTGATGCTGGGAAACGGCATCGCCGGGAAGAGTTGTTCCTTCACCAACTGAGCGGAGGATGATGTGCTGATACCAAGCGAGAGCCCCATCACAAAGAACATTCTTTTCATACCATTCCTTTATTTCAATAGCAGCATTCTTCTCGTTTCAATCAGGGTTCCCGCGAATAGTCGGCAGAGGTACACCCCGCTCGGGAAGTTCTTGGCATTCCAACGCACTTTGTGAGATCCAGCGAGCTGGCTCTCGTTTACCAGTGTCGCTATCTCACGCCCCAATATATCACATACCATTACCCGGACAGAACTGTTTGCTAATAATTCATAACCGACCTCTGTTTCGGGGTTGAACGGATTCGGATAATTCTGTTCAAGAGAGAATCTCACCGGGGAATGTCCCGAAACGTCCCGCACTCCGGTAACGCCTCCGTTCTGCGTATACAGGATTGATCCTGAATCGCCGACGGCAAACCCACGCTTCTCATCCCAGAAGTACACGGAGTTGAGGTTGTGGTTGGTCATAGAGTTTAACGGTGTCAAGTGATCTCCGCCGTCAGAACTCTTATAGATCATTCCTAGAGACCCGCAGACATAAATGACATTGGACGAGGGGGCCGAGACACCGTTAAAGGCGCCGGCCTGAAGAGAGGTCAATGCTACCGGGCTCCATGCCGTATCGGACATTGCCTTCCGGAGAATTGCCGGCTCAGACCAGAGGTCGCCAAACACACCGACGATGAAACCTGCCCCTCCCCCGTTGCAAAACTCCGCATCAATACCCTCAGATCCAAGTCCCTGGAAATTCGGCAATACAACCTCACTCCAGTCAGGGGAAGGATTAACCGGTTTGAAGCAGAGCGAATGGGGTGTGAGAGCGTAATAGAGTGCTGCGCCGAAGGCGACCGGTCCCCGATATTCGAAGACAGATCGGATCGGCCAAGCACTGATCTTTGTAGAAACCCATGTCTTCCCGGTGTCCGAAGTCGTGTTCATCCACCCCGAATCGGAACCGACATACATGTAGCCACCGCTAAGACATAACACAGACAAACATTTTTGAGCCGACGGAGCAGTGCGCAATGTCCACGAGAGACCGCCGTCCGTGGTCGTTACAACCCGGCGGTCGCCGACAATGGCTCCGTTGAGATGGTCGCTGAAGGAGATCTTGTTCCATTGGTACGTCGCACTGATGGCCGCGCTCTCGTTTGTCCATGTGCTGCCGGCATTCGTGGTGATAAGGATTCCATTTCTATTGCCGATTACGACAGCTCTCATTGAATCGAGCATGACAACATCGACAAGTTTTTCCGGCGTGCCGCTTGATTGCTGAA
>CAYYHS010000003.1:0-22581 GCA_964471785.1 uncultured Chitinophagaceae bacterium | reverse complement strand
TTAAGGGTGATGGTTCTGGTAACCTTCGGAAGGGTTACCTGAAAGATAGTGGCAAATCCTAAACCTTTGGATTACTTCTGTAGAAACACTTCCGAAGGTTGTGGGCGGTGAAAAACCTTGTGAATGTTGTGCCTTCCGAAGGTTTGCATTCTTCTTGAGCGCGAAACAGGTCAGCTTCTTTCAACCCAGAGCTGAACAAGATTGACAACGGTCTCGACTGCTTTTTCCATTCCGTACACTGAAGCCCACTCGTTTTTGCAGTGATAATTCTGGCCGCCGGTAAAGATATTCGGCGTAGGCAGTCCCATCGCGGTCAATTTTGATCCGTCTGTGCCTCCTCGAATTGGTTTCCATTCTGGAGAGAGACCGGCGCGCTTTGTCGCTTCTTCCAGGCAGTTGAGCAGGCGCGGATCATTTCCAAGCCCGTCTTTCATATTGCGGTACTGTTCGACGATTTTCAGTTCGATCGTTGCTTTGGGATGCAGAGGCTGCACTTCGGCAATAATTTTTTCAAGCTTCTGTTTTAGAGCGGTCAACCCGGGAGTGTTGAAATCGCGAAGAAGGATTTTGAGTGTTGACTTCGATTCTTCTCCTGCCACGGTGTGCGGGTGGATGTACGGTTCGTAGCCTTCCGTCGTTTCCGGGGCGATGTCCTTCGGCATCCTGGCGATGATGTCCGCTATCGTCCGAATAGAGTTGACCATGATGCCTTTGGCTGACCCGGGGTGAATGTTTCTTCCGTGGACGGTGATCACGGCCTGATCAGCGCTGAACGTTTCCTTGTTGAGTTCTCCCGGCGTATCGCCGTCGACAGTGTAGGCAAACCTGGCTCCGAATTTTTTGATGTCGAAAAATTTCGTGCCGGCTCCGATCTCTTCATCGGGCGTGAATCCGATCCGGACGTCGCCGTGCAGAAGTTTCGGATTGTTAATGAGAGTCTGCGCCGCGGTCATGATGATCGCAAGACCGGCCTTGTCGTCGGCGCCGAGCAGCGTTGTTCCATCGCTGGTGACAACCTTTTTCCCAACGTTGTGCTTCAGTTCGGGGTTTTCCGAAGCCTTGATGACCACCGACTTGTCCCCCGGCAGGATGATGTCTCCCCCCTTGTAATCGATTACTTGCGGTTTTACATTAGCACCGCTCTCGGAAGGAGAGGTATCGACATGAGAGATTAAACCGACGACCGGAACTTTGCCGGATGCTTTATGATTGGTCGGAAGGTTTGAGGGGATCGTCGCCATGACGTAGCCGTACTTATCAATCTCCGCGTTCTTCAACCCGAGCTGCTGCAGTTCTTTCATAAGCATGTTCAGCAGGTCGAACTGCTTTGAAGTGCTGGGATAAGTTTCAGAATCTTCATTCGACTGCGTATCAACCGTTACATAACGAAGTAGTCTGTCCAACGCGGATTCAATCATATAACATCCTCTCTTTATAATTTTGGCTGTCCATAGAATATCAATGCGTGAAGATAGCAAGTTTGAGTGAAAAAAGCAGTCGAAAAGTGAGGTGTGATACCATGTGAGATAGTGATCCCATGACTATCGCGTTAGGGAAGGGGACTGATGCCATCACTCCCTGCTTTTGGCCGTGGTTTCTTTCGATACATTGCATGAAGTTAATTCACAAAGTGACGGAATCACTGAGCCATGCATGTCGGCTTTTGCTTCGAGAAACTTCAACCCTTTTTTGCGCTCGTCCAAATATGACAATTCTCACCTGTATGATTGCATTTTTAGGAAAAGACCAGCGGTCAATGTAGCAAACCTCGGTTTAAACGCTGGAACAGCAACCTCTTACCGCGGCATGGTTTTTGCGACTTTGAGAACCATAGAATTGATTTTACATCGAGTTGTCCCCTGCTGTACCCCACATCAAAAAGTTCGCGACAACATTACCAGTCGCTAAATTTCTTCGAATTAAATTTTTCCCACCCGGAGGTTTGTATGTCAGAGTATCTAACAGCCTTAATGGCTGAAGTCAAAGCAAAAAATCCAAGCGAACCAGAATTTCATCAGGCAGTCCAGGAATTTGTCGACTCGCTCAGCGTCGTGCTGGACAAACATCCCGAGTATCGGAATGCAAAAATTTTGGAGAGGATGATTGAACCCGAGAGAGTCATTATGTTTCGCGTTCCGTGGATGGATGATCACGGGACGATCCGCGTTAACCGCGGGTACCGCATTGAGATGAACAGCGCAATCGGACCCTACAAAGGCGGTCTCCGGTTGCATCCTTCGGTGACGCTCGGTATTCTAAAATTTCTCGCGTTCGAACAAGTCTTCAAAAATAGTCTTACGACGCTGCCGATGGGCGGAGGCAAGGGAGGTTCCGATTTCGATCCAAAAGGAAAGAGCGACAATGAAGTGATGCATTTTTGTCAAAGCTTCATGACTGAACTGTCCCGTCATATCGGTCCGAACACAGACGTGCCGGCCGGCGATATTGGTGTAGGTGGAAGAGAAATCGGATTCTTGTTCGGCCAGTACAAGAGATTACGGAATGAATTTACCGGCGTGCTCACGGGTAAGGGACTGAATTGGGGCGGTTCTCTTATTCGTCCGGAGGCCACCGGGTACGGCGCTGTCTATTTTGCCGCCGAAATGCTAACCACCAAGAATCAAACACTTCAGGGAAAAAAATGCCTCGTCTCCGGCAGCGGCAACGTCGCTCAGTACACCGTTGAGAAGATTAATCAACTGGGCGGCAAGGCGGTGACATTGTCCGATTCGAACGGATATATCTACGACGAGGAAGGTATTTCGAAGGAGAAGCTGGACTTTGTTATGCAATTGAAGAATGCACGCCGGGGTAGAATCAAAGAATACGCTGATAAGTTCAAAGGCGTGGTCTACACGCCGATCGACCCGAAACTCGGCCACAATCCTCTCTGGGATCACAAGGTCGATTGCGCATTCCCGAGCGCAACGCAAAACGAGATCAATGCGAACGATGCGCAGAACCTTCTGAAGAACAAAGTCTATGTTGTCGCAGAAGGAGCAAACATGCCGACGACGCTCGATGGGGTGAAGACATTCCTCGATGCCGGAATTCTCTACGGTCCGGCGAAAGCTGCAAACGCGGGCGGTGTCGCCGTGTCGGGTCTTGAAATGTCGCAAAACAGCATGCGCATGCCCTGGACTCGCGAAGAAGTCGACAACCGACTCCACATCATCATGAAGAGCATTCATAAGACTTGCGTGGAGATGGCAAACCGATTCGGCACGCCGGGAAATTATGTCAACGGCGCCAACATCGGCGGCTTCCTCAAGGTCGCAGATTCCATGATGGATCAGGGATTGGTGTAATTCTTCTCTCGATTTCGGTCATTATCATAACAATCTAACCACCTTCCGAAGGTCAATTTGCCTTCGGAAGGTTTTGTTTTTTGAATCTTCTTTGATGATCTTTGCCTATGCAAACATTCGATCCCTTTTGGGTTGAACAGGGTCACGGCACCCGATTCCAGGGATTCCAAAACCTCACCAGGTTCCGCGTACGAGACATTCTCCTCGTCTCCAGCCTTTACGATTCCTACCTCTTTGAAGAGGACGGCAGGCTCTACGATCTGATCCGCAACGAGTATCAGGGACTTAATCTGAGCCACTCGCCCGAGCTGACGCACGTCTCGAGCGGGAAGGAAGCCCTCGCGCTTGCGCAGGAAGAGAATCGCTTCGACATGATCATTACGACGCCCCACGTCGAAGACATGCACGCCGTGACGTTTGCGAAAAAAGTTCATGAGGCGGGGTTAAAAATTCCGGTTATCCTCCTGGGCTATGACAACCGTGAACTAACGGAACTCTTTGCCCATCACGATACTTCCGTTTTCGACAGGGTGTTCATCTGGCAGGGCGATTTCAGGATCATCATCGCGATCATCAAATATGTGGAGGACCGTCTCAACGTCGACAACGATGTGAGGGTGGCCGGCGTGCAGTCGATCATCCTTATTGAGGACAACGTCCGTTTCTATTCGGCGTATCTTCCCCTCATCTACACCGAAATCATCAAACAATCCCAAAGGCTGATCTCGGAAGGCATCAATCTCTCCCACAAATTTTTAAGGATGCGTGCCCGCCCGAAGATCCTTCTTTGCACTACCTATGAAGAAGCATGGGAATACTACGAGAAATACCAGGAGGATATTCTCGGCATTATTTCGGATATCGATTTTTCGCGCAACGGCAAGCAAGACGCTCACGCCGGTATTGAATTTGCCCGGAACGTTAAGGCAAAGCATCCCGATATTCCCATTCTTCTTCAGTCGAACGTCCAACAAAACGAAGAACGAGCGCGGCTCGCCGGAGCTTCGTTTCTCCTCAAAGACTCGCCCACCTTGCTCGAAGACCTGCGTCAGTTTATGATTCAGTATTTCAGTTTTGGCGATTTCATTTTTCGGACGCCGGATGGAGTGGAAGTGGGCCGCGCTCATGACTTGCGCTCGCTCGAGGAGCAGCTTCGTGTCGTGCCGGAAGAGAGTATCAAGTACCACGGCGAACGAAATCACTTTTCAAACTGGTTAAAAGCCCGCACGGAATTCTGGCTGGCTCACCGCTTGCGGCCGCGGAAAGTCTCCGACTATCCTTCTGTTTCCTCACTAAGAGCGGACCTGATTGCCTCACTCCACGATTACCGCCAGATTAGGCAGCGGGGCGTGATTACCGATTTTGCTCCGGAAACGTTTGATATTACGAGCAGTTTCGCGCGCATCGGGACCGGCTCGCTTGGAGGGAAGGCACGGGGCCTCGGGTTTGTTAACATCCTTGTCAGCAGTCATGACGTGGGGGATCGCTATGAGGGAGTACAGATTTTTGTCCCTCCGTCGGTCGTCGTCGCAACCGATGTATTCGACCAGTTTCTTGACGACAACCATCTCCGGAAATACGCCCTGAGAGCGTCCGACGACACGGAGATTACCCGAAGATTCATCGAGGCGAAAAAATTCCCTCCGGAGATTCAGGAAGAACTTTCAGCGTTTCTCGATCTCATCCATGAGCCGCTTGCCGTCCGTTCATCAAGTCTTCTCGAGGACTCACAGTATCATCCCTTCGCCGGCGTGTACGAGACGTACATGATTCCGAACAATAACCCCGATAAGCGAGCGCGGCTCGACGAGCTGATCAGGAGTATCAAACGTGTCTATGCTTCGACCTTCTACAAAGCGGCTAAAGACTACATTCGCGTGACATCGTACCGGCTGGAAGAAGAAAAGATGGCGGTCATCATCCAAAAAATGATCGGAGCTCCGCATAACGATAAGTTCTATCCCGATTTTTCGGGAGTGGGAAAGTCTTATAATTTCTACCCGGCTTCTCCCCAGACTCCGCAGGACGGGATTGTGTCGCTGGCGCTCGGCCTCGGAAAAGTCATCGTCGATGGCGGGAACGCATTGCGGTTTTGCCCGAAGTACCCGCTTCAACTCCAGCAGCTTTCATCGATCGACGATACGCTTCAGAATAATCAAAACGAATTCTATGCTCTCGTTCTCACCGAGCGGGAAAATGCAATTGTGGTAACACGAGACATGCTTGTAAAGAAATTCGATCTTCAGATCGCCGAAAACGATGGGACGTTGAACAGCATCGGATCGACCTATTCAAGTGAAAACAATGTCATCTCGGACGGCATCTCGCGGAAGGGAACACGCCTGGTCACATTTGCACCACTCCTGAAAGGGCACGGCTTTCCTCTTCCTGAAATCCTCGAGCTTATCCTGGATATGGGAAGCTGGGGAATGGGAGCTCCGGTTGAAATTGAATTCGCCGTGAATCTTTCCGTGCCGGAAGGAAAGCCGAAAGAGTTTGGCCTCCTTCAAATGAGGCCCCTCGTGATTAACAGGGAGATGGAAGAGTTAAGTGTGGAGGAAGCTGAACCGTCGGGTTTGATCTGTCAAAGTCTCCATGTGCTGGGAAATGGAGTGATCAAAGAGATTTGCGATATTCTTGTTGTCGACATCCATCGGTTCGACCGCTCCAAGAGCCGCGAAGTCGCCTGGGAGGTAAGCCGGCTTAATGCGAAGCTTGTCTCATCTCACACGCCGTATCTTCTTATCGGCGTCGGCCGTTGGGGAACGCTCGATCCATGGCTCGGTATTCCTGTGACATGGGATCAGATCTCGGGGGCGTCTGCAATTGTCGAGGCGAACATGAAAGACTTCAATGTAACTCCCTCTCAGGGTTCACATTTCTTTCAGAATCTAACGTCGTTCATGGTTGGATACTTCACGGTAAACGCGCATGCGAACCAGGGATTCATCGACTGGGAGTGGCTTAGCGCGCAGAAGGCAGTCGAGGAGTTAACGTATACACGCCACATTCATTGCGAAAAGCCGCTCACAATCAAGATGAACGGTCATAAGAACAAGGGAATTATTCTAAAGCCGGGAGTTTGAAGGATGGGCGGGGAAAAAACCTTGTGAACGTTTTAAACCTTCACAAGGTTTATCGCAAGGTTAGAACTTTTTCTGCAAGTCATCCAACCGCTTAAGATTTTCCGTGGCGGTCTGGTTCTCTGGATCGATTTGAATTGCGCGAGTGTAGTAGTCGCGCGCCTTCACATACGACTTCATGTTCTGGTAGGCAATGCCCGCCTGGATGTTTGCATCGACACTCCGATCGTTCAATTCCAATGCCCGCTCGTACTGCTTAATGGCGTCTTCATAAAGCGCCGCGCCGTTATACGCAATACCAAGATAGTAATGGATGTCGTAGAAATCGTTGCCGTGCACCAGTGCCTGCGTCAATAAATCGATCATCGGTTTAAAGTTTGAATTCTTGAAGTAGTTGATATAGAGGAACCGGTAGGCGCTGTAATACAGCGTGTCGGTCGAAACAGCTTTTTGGAAAAAATTGTTCGCCTTGTACGTGTCACCCGCCCGGTCGTAGAGCTTCCCGAGTGCAAATGCAGCCGGCGCATAATCTTCTGAAATAAGCATGGCATCTTTATAGTGTTCCGCCGCCCCTTCGGTGTTCCCCTTTTCTTCAGCCGTTGCCCCGTCCACCATATGTGCGAGCACTTCATTTGGAATTCTCTTCAGGCGTGAGTCGATGAGCACCCGCAGGTCGTCCATGCGGTTGGTCAGATCATGGTCGTACGAAGTCTTCATGACCAGGAAAATTTCCTGCTTCGCCTGGACATAATTCAAGGAGAAGAAGTCGTTTACAGCCTTTAACACCGAGTAGTACGGGAGGGGAAATTGAGATGTGTCTTTGCTCAAGTTGATCAAAAACTCGGGCGGAAAGAGAGCCATCCCCTTCTTCCAGCGCTCATCGGCAATACGCACGAAGGTTTCGTACGATTCGGTAAGATTGTATTTCTTTAATCGGGCCGAAAGCTCGTCGGATATCGTACACTGCAAATCCTTGGATGTTGAATCAGCAAAATTGACGGAAGCGAACGCGTTGGCGAGAGCTTCGACCACATATTTGTACTTGTAGTCAATTTTTCCGACCGAAGTCCCTGCGATGATCCAACGTATATTGAATCCATCGAGCGCCTTGTGAAGAGAGTCGAGGGAGAAATGGGATCGCTGGACGGCGGACTGCGCTTTTTCTGCCAGCGGTTTGATTGCCGCGTCCGTCGTGGGCGTACCTGCAGATTGGTCGGCAAGCGAATCGACGACGAACTGAAATTTGTCGAGTGCCTCAGCCGTTGCCGCGATTTTCTGCTTGATGTCTGCTCCACCCGCCATTGTTTTCGCGAGTGCGTCAAAACCTTCGTTGAAATATTTTTCGAACGACTCCAGCCTCTTCGCCTTCGCTTCGGTGTAGAGAGGGAAAATCGTCAGCGTCTGGTCCCCCAACAGAGTGTTGAAGTTGGCGATGGCTTCCTTGTAGCTCCCCGCCTGAACCGCTTTGTCGCCGGCGGCAAAGTACTTGGTCGCTTTTGAAAAGCCCGGCCAGTACTCCTGTGGAACAGCGACATCGACTTTCGCTACCGCATCGTCGATTGGATATTCGAATACAAAAGGTTTATTGAGCGCCAATGTTTTCCGAAACCCAATCAGGACGGACATGCTGTCGCCGTTGGCGAAAATGTCCCCGGCAAACTCGGGGTGAAGCTTCATGGAGTCCTGCGACAGCGTAAGGGGAGGCAGGTTATCTTTCAGAAAATCTGCGTCGATTTTCCAGTTCCCCTCGTTCTGGAGGAGAAAATAATAATAGTTTCCGCTGTTGACATTTTCAGGAGTGAGGGTTTGTTCGCTGTTTTTCGTGGAGAGCGTAAGTCTGATAAAGCGCGGCCCCCCCATCTTGAACAAGCCGGATCGCTCCGCAATTTTCAATTTGACTTCCACAGGCGTTGGCTGCGCGACAGCCCCTGTAGAGGAGAGGAATAACGGAAAGAGTAGTGCGAGAAGAGAGTATTTCATGGATCGTAACATACCGCTAAAAAAAATCTGGACTTGCCTAATCATGAATAAAACAAACTGAATATATGAAACATGGTGCCGAGAGTCAATCGGTTTTGGGGTTCGATAGTACGAGAATTTGATGAATATGAATCTATCTAGAGTCGTCATGCTGACGTGCCAAAGGCATCCATTCGGGAAAAGTCAGCATTCAGAACGGCATTAGATTCCTGCCCCGCGCAGGCGGGGCAGGAATGACAATAAGAGCGCAAACTTGATCACTAACTGACATTCTATGCCGATTTATCAGTGTGATTGCCGGCCTTGACAAAGAGGCGACTTTTAGCGATACTTTCGCCGAGACTTACCCGTTTGAGACTACGCTGTATCGTTAGCCGAGGCTACTCCAACCGAAAAAAACGTTAAGGTTTCCCCAAGGGCTCCACATGAAACTTCGAAACGCAACGCTCGCATTCTCTCTGATTCTCACTGTTTTCTCCAGGACGATCCTTGCACAGGAGTTGTACGTTGAACCGTTGAAGAGTGTCCCGGTTGCCAAGTCGCCCCTCACGACCCTGAAACTCTCCCCGCTTGGAGATAATCTTGCTGTTGCGGGGGTCGACAAGGCCATTCTCATTATCGACCCGGCAGCATTTAAATTGCGGATCGCAGTAACCGCTCGCAGCCCAAGGATGCAGGGACTGGCCTTCAGCCGCGACGGCAAATACCTCGTTTCCGCGGGGACCGACGGACTTCTCACACAGTGGAATTTGTCGGACGGCGCGCTCATACGAGAGATTACTGCACATGGAAAAGGGCTTGGCGTTTCCTCTGTTGATATTGCTTCTTCGGGCGCAATTGTCAGCGGCGGAGGGGACGGAGATGTGAAAGTCTGGTCGGTGAACTCCGATGAATTATACGGGACATTTCCGAAAGGCTCTGACGAGAGCGAAGTTCTGTGCGTTGCGTTCGATCCGGCAGGCACGCATGTTGCCGCTGCGTACAGCGACGGCTCCGTCAGGATATTCGATTCGCAAAACTATCTTCTCTTAAAGACACTTTCGGAATTCAAAGTCCGGGTAAACGTTATTGCGTTCAGTCCGAACGGAAAATATCTTGCGGCGGCCTCAGCAGATTCGACGATCAAAGTCTGGGACACGCAGACGTTCTCGCTAAGCCAGACAATGAGGGGAAAGTCTGCAGCCATCAGCTCGCTTGCATTCAACCCCAATAATGTGTGGCTCGCAGCAACATCCGGCGCGATATCGGTCTGGGACATATCCACCGGGGTGCTTAGAAAAACTATCGCCGATAGCAGCAGCGTGTTTACTTCCGCACTCTTTCTCCCCGATTCCTCTTCGCTTGTCGCTGCCACAACGTCGGGAGTCGTCGCGTCATTTATGGTTCTCACGCGAAAGCCGGACAGGGAACCGCCCGTCGTTGTAATTCAGAAACCAGTCGCGAAGGAGGGCGAAGTCTATAAACTCTATGCCTCTGATATTGAAATTTCGGGCATCGCTTCGGATGAGAGCGGCGTGAAAGAAGTAAAAGTGGCCGGTCAGGCAGCCAAACTGACTGATCCGACCGAGGATGAAAAAAAACAGGCGCACGTCAAAGTTCCATCCAAAAAATTTTCCGCGATGGCGCCGCTCCTGACCGTAGGAACAAACGACATTCCAATCTCAGCGATGGATGAGAGAGGAAATGTGGCAGTGAAAGATGTCCGGGTTCAACGATTGGGAAAAGAGTCTGCGCTGGAAATCCTCAACCCGAAGGAAAACGACGAGACGGATCAATCGTCGATCAATCTTGATTTCAAAACTTGGTTCGACTACTCGCGGTATACCATTACACTGAACACCGTTGAGGTTGTCAACAAAGAAAATATACCGCGCAAGCCTCTCGGGATTCTTCAATCGGAATCGCTTCCTCTTTCGTCGGGCTTCAACCAAATCCAATTCGCAGTTTCTGGAAAAGGGGGAGAGAAGATCTCGAAAGTTATCAACGTCACCCGGCATGTGTTGATGAGCGCGGCTTCCCAGCAATCGGACAACGCCCAGCGTGCGCCTTCGAGTGCTCCGCAGCAGTGGGCAGTGGTCATCGGGATTTCAGAATACCAGAATCCAACCATAAAGAATCTCAGTTACGCAGACCGTGATGCACGCGATTTCGCCGAGTTTCTGAAAAGTCCCGCTGGGGGCGGCTACGATCCACAACGGATGAAGGTTCTTCTTAACAAGGACGCGACATTGCAGAACGTCAAACAGGCGCTCTATAATTTCCTGCGTCAGACGATCGACAAAGACCTTGTTGTGATCTATTTTGCAGGACACGGTTCACCGGAGCCGGCGAACCCGAACAACAATTATCTTCTGACATACGACACTGATCCTACGTCCCTGGAAACCACAGCTTTTCCGATGTGGGATGTGAATACCGCCCTGACCCGGTATATACCATCGAAGCGGGTTATCGTTTTCTCGGATGCATGCCATAGCGGGGGAATTACCTCCGATCTTGCGACGCGCGGAGTCTCACTGACCGAAACGAACCTCATCAATCAGTACCTGAGCGATCTTTCAAAATCGAAGGAGGGGACAATCGTTTTCACTGCGAGCCAGGCCGGAGAAGTGTCGCAGGAACTCGATAAATTCGGCCACGGCGTGTTCACCTATTTCTTGCTGAAAGGAATGAAAGGCGAAGCGGACATTAATAATGATTACACCGTGACGATAGGGGAGTTGATGGATTACGTCGAACAGAATGTCGAACGCCAAACAAAAGGTAATCAGCATCCCACTCGAAACCAGGGCAACTACGATAAGGACTTGACAATCTCGCTAATCCCGCATTGAGCGGAGGCTAGTAACTATCGCTGCCCAGATCAAGTTGAATTCGGTGCTTGTACCGCTCCACTGGAATTTCAGACGGATGCGAGCGGGTCAATATACAGATAGTTTGACCGCCAGGGCTTAAAGCGAGAGACTTTACAGAAACAACAGCAATGACGAAAGTTCCGGAGGAGCGAAATGTTTGTAGTTCTCCGATTGAATTGGCGATCGAGCCCCGTTAGGGGCGACATATGAAAAATCATTTTTATGGATGAAAGGAAAAAGGTGATGTCTATTAAAACGGCGGCGCGAAGACTTTTGATGCTTGTTCTGGGAATAACGGGGTTCTCATATGCACAGGATGCGGTTCCCGATGGCAATGTGCAGTACAATTGGGCCTTTGTTGCCCGTGCCGGCAGCGCAGGACACCGCTCTCTTGGAAATGTCACGCGAGATACTGCAATGAAGAGTGGAGACCAGTTTAAGATGTTCGTGAGCTTGTCGAAGACGGCCTACGTCTACGTGGTGCACAAAAGCTCGAACGACGCAATCTCGCTCCTCTTTCCGTACGGGCCGGAGATGTTCCAGAAGGAGTACACCCTCGACAAGAACTATTACATCCCGAAAGGACGAGATTGGTTCGTGCTCGATAAGAATACAGGCACAGAGACATTTTACGTTCTAGCCTCCAGCGAACGACTGACAGGCCTGGAGAAGCTCATTGGCGAATACGCCCAAGCAGACTCTGCCAAGAAATTGGACGTTGCCGCTCGTGTGATAAATGAAATCAAAGAAACGAAGAAGCGCTTCCGGACATTTGTGACTCTGGCCGAGCGTCCCATCAGTATCGCGGGAAATGTCCGTGGAGGGGCGTCGAAAGAGATCGATCCGGATCGCATAGACATCGCGACACTGGCAACCGAAATTTCTGCCAACAATTTTTTCAGCAAAACGATTACCATTGACCACAAGTAAAACGCGAAGGGCCGTAAGTGCCGGACTCCTGATTGCCGCGTCGTTTTGTCTCTCGCGCTTCCTCTTTTGGGTTTTCCCCAACGTCTTCGAATCGTGGGATCGCCAAACGGTCGACAGGCTTTTTCTTCTGCGTGCCGATCTCAAACCGCCCGCGTACGATTCATCCATCCTCCACGTCGACATTGCAAATTCCAGCATCAAAACGCTTGGCTATTACTTCCCGCGAAGGTACTATAGCGATGCGATTAATGTCTTGAGCAGGATGAATTGTTCCGCGATTGCATTCGATATCATCTTCGCTCAGCGCATTCAGGCGATCGATGATAGTCTGTTGATTGGAGCGACCAAATCGTCGGGCCGCGTCTATTTTCCGGTTGCCTTCAGTTTACGCGATACGGCGTCGAACGCCATGGCCGAATCGCCGGACGTGGTTCGATACCTCGATTCGACTTCGTGGCAATTGGACGCACACGACGTCGAAGGTTTTTACAGGGTAGGGGCGACTCTCCTCACGTGGCATGAGTTAGCAGAAGTAGCGCGCGGCATTGGTTTCATCAGTGTGCAGTCCGACCCCGACGGGGTCTTTCGCCGGGTTCCGCTGTTAATCCGTTACGGCTCTAAGTTCTATCCCAGCATGGCAATGCGACTGGTCTGCGATCACCTGAAGGTCTCGCCGGATCGGATTGCCGTTATCGGAGGGAAGTCGATCACGCTCCGCAATGCGACGGTGAAAGAGGGAACTCTGCACGATATCGTCATCCCGATTGATGAGCGCGGGAATATGCTCATTAACTGGATCGGAGATTGGTCGGCGATGAGGCATCTCAGCTTCGCCCAGGTTCTCAGTATCGGCGATGACCAGGACGAGATCGAGGCGTTCGGTGAACGGTACAGCGGATCAATCGCCCTCATTGGTGACGTTTCTACGGGAGTTTCGGATATCGGACCGATGCCCTTCGAGGAAAATCTTCCCCTCGTTGGACTTCATGCGAGTACGATAAATACAATCCTCACCGGAAGTTTCTTGCATGAGCTGCCAGCTGGCGAGATGTTTCTTGTTGAGATTGTATTTGCAGCCCTTTTTGTCCTTCTCTCGGGCAGGTTAAGGTCTTTGAGTTTTGCTCTCACTGCCTTCGGGCTCCTTCTTGCGTACGTTGTGGGGGCCGCGGCGCTCTTTGTGTATGGAAACGTCGTTATTGCGTTGATCCGCCCTATAATGAGCGGCGGAATTTCCGTGATGGCTGTCGTTGTCTATTGGTATATCACCGAGGAGCGTGAGAAACAAAAACTAAGATCGAAATTTGAACAATATTTTCCTCCGGCCGTTGTTCGTCAAATGGTCGATAATCCGGACGCACTCTCGACCACCCCGAAGAAACAAGAAATCACGATCATGTTCAGCGACATCAAGAGTTTCACGACATACTCTTCCACGATGACGCCTGAAGAAATCAGCGAAACGTTGAATGAATATTTTGAGGCGATGACGGACATCGTATTCCGTTACGGCGGAACCGTCGATAAGTTCATCGGCGATGGGCTGATGGTTTTTTACGGCGCGCCCGAACCGCAGCCCGACCACGCCGTCCGTTGTGTGAAAGCCGCCATTGAAATGCAGCGAAAGTGCCGCGAGCTCCGGGCACGCTGGGAACCGGTGGGCAGGCTGCCCCTTCGGATTCGGATCGGAATCAATACGGGCGAAGTTGTTGTGGGGGATCTCGGTTCAGTGCGAAGGATGGAATATACCGTTCTCGGGTCGGACGTGAACCTTGCGCAGCGGCTTGAATCGAACGCGCCGGTGGAGGGAATAATGATTTCAGCGTCAACGTATCGCTACGTCAAAGATGTTGTCCCGATCCGTCCCCTCGATCCGATCAAGGTCAAAGGACTTGAGACGCCGGTGCAGGTCTATGAGGTTTTGGTAGCGAATTAGCATTGAATGAAAGATCAACCGCGAAACCGCCAAGAACGCGAAGAATAGTTTTGAATGAGGAATGAAACGCTATTTCATCTGTGCATTCTTGGCTGCTTTGTGGTTTTCTCTTCTTATAGTCTTTCAGAAGTAGAGACCGTACCAAACCGCTTTGGGGCTTACCCGCACAGCCGGCATCGGTAGATGAACGTAGTTGAGCACCTGCCATAACGCCTTGAGAAATTCTGAATCGCCCGGAAGTTTCCGTAAATCTACATCGAGGGCGATAAGTGTTTCATGGTGTGGGTTCGCCGTTATCAGATCGCGCATGGTATACCCGACCGCAACTCCAACGAATGAAGGCCAATATTGCTGTAGCCGCAACGGCAGTAGGCCGTGAACGGTGATCCCCATCCAATATTTTTGGCCCTCATGATCCTCCAAGAACCTCGGCATCTTCTGATGATCCATCGCTACATTGTTCTTTGATGTCTCATACGAAGCCTTCGGAGTAAAGCTGTTGAGCCAGGGCATACAGTACTGAACAGCAGGATAGATCGCGCCGAAGGTATTGGCCACTTCATCGACACGGTCGAATCCGAGATAGGAAATATGCCCGTCCTCTATTTTCATATACGTCAAAAATACCGGAGAAGCCGCAGAGCCGTATAACACCGCATCCCCCTCATTAAAACCTGCCCACGACAATCCTTTTGCGGAGAGAGAACTTCCTCCATAACCGCCATAGAAGTGGAGCAGCTTGTCTTGATTACGGGCATACGTAAAGTTCTCGTGAAATCGAAACGAAGAATAGTATTCCGGCCACAAAGGCTCATAGCGACCGAAGTGAACACCGAGTCCGCTTGCCAGAATAACGCCTCCAAAGATTGATACACGCGACACATTCACTTGAGATGTATCGGTCTCGAAGTAACTGACTTCGCTTGCCTGGTCTTGCAGAAGTGAAGAGAGCCAAATTGTTATGCAGAGAATAGGCGCAACCAGGCCTGCTGCGCCGTTGATGAGAATAACGCTGAAAGTCCTTTTGAGAAGTTTTTTCGTTGTAGCATGCGCGAAGATTGGGATTGTCAGAATGAGGCGAGCCGGACCTCCGTGAACCAACATCGGTGGTTCCTTTTCGGCGCCTTGCTGCTCCGAAAGGCCAATTGAGATACAAGCCATGGAATGGAATGATGTCCGTAGATAGTCTTGTGACAATCCTCAACAACCCTTTGATAATATTGATAGATAGTGTATATTTGTGCGGATAAGGAGCCACGCCAAGACCCGGACTTAAGTGACGGTCAATCAGGAGCCTGTGTGCTACTTTGTTGCATGTATCATCATGTGGATGCAGACAAGTATTCGAATTCGCCTTCCATACTTGAAGATCATCTAAAGTATATTACTCACCATTTCAATATCGTACTACCCCCTGACGTATTATCGGAAGATCGTGCCAATGTCTGTATGGTCTTTGATGATGCCAGCTACAGTTTTTACCGCTATGTTCTTCCGCTTATCCGGGAAAATGGAATTCGAGTCCTTCTTTCTGTTTCCCCCAAGTTTATTGTTGAATCGAGCGACCATGTCGATGAACGGACGCGCCTTGGGGTGCCTGCAGATAAGATGATGATGGGGAACTTGTATACAAAAGCAGTTCCCTATTGCACATGGAGTGAGCTCTTGGCGATCTGCAAAAGCGGATGCGTAAAGATTGCCTCTCATTCGTATTCACACTGCAATCTTCTGAAGAGTTCTGAAGTTGAGAATGAGCTTCTGATGTCAAAAGAGATTCTCGAAAAAAGATTAGGCCAGGAAGTCGATACATTTGTCTACCCTTATGGTCAGTTTAACGCTTCAATTCTCAAACGCGTCCAAAAATATTATCGTTATAGTTTCGCAATAGGGGCCGGCGACAACAAGACGTGGAACGGAGTCGGAGGAGTCTTGTTCAGGATCGCGGCAGACGATTTGAGCGATCCCGTTTCCATTCTAAGTTCAACCAACTTGAAAAAATACAAGTTTTTGCGATTCCGACTATACGCGAAAAAATGGCTTATGGATCATAAGCAGTCGATGTAAGCTTCTTCGAACATTTCAATAGATTGTGAAAATTCTTCTTGTCCACAATTTTTATGGATCGGCCGCACCGAGCGGGGAGAATACAGCATTTCTCGCTGAATCGAATCTTTTGAGAAGCCGCGGTCACACCATTTTGGAATTTACGCGCGACAGCGACGAGATACTGGCGAACGGGCATGCGGGAATGATGAAGGGGGCGATCAGTTCGGTTTGGAACCCGTTTAGTTTGCGCCGGCTCAGGCAAAGAATACGGGAAACGAATCCCGATGTCGTCCATGTGCACAACACCTTCCCCCTTCTCTCCCCCTCAGTTTATTACGCTTCCCGGGAACAAAAAATTCCGACGGTCATGACTATGCATAATTACCGGATTGGTTGCAGTGCGGCGACTGCCCTCCGGAAGGATCAGCCATGTATGCTTTGTTTGGATAAAAAGAGCGTGCTTCCTGCATTGTGGTATGGCTGTTACCGTGAAAGCAGACTGGCAACGCTCCCAGTGTCGATGATGATTGCCCTTCACAACGCTAAGAAAACATGGAGCAAGAATGTCGACGCGTTCATTACGCTCACCGAGTTTCAGCGCCAGAAGATGGCCCTCTTTGGAGTGCCCGCCGGCTCGCTTTTTGTGAAACCGCATTTTTTGCAGGATCCTCCTCAACCTGTGCCATGGGAATCGCGCGAAGAAAAATCTCTCTTTATCGGACGACTGTATGCGGCAAAAGGGATCCATATTCTTCTGCAGGCCTGGAAAAGGTGGGGAAGAAATGCGCCCCGGCTCGAGATTATAGGCGACGGCCCGATGAGGGAAGAACTTGGTCGGGTTGTGGAAGAAAACGGCATGGCTGCTTCTGTTTCCTTTACCGGAAATGTAAGTCGGCAGGAGGCGATGAATCGCCTTTCCAGGGCCAAACTTCTCATCATCCCTTCGCTCTGTTATGAGGGATTTCCGATGGTGGTCCAGGAAGCGTTTGCGCTCGGAGTTCCAATCGCGGCGTCGAACATTGGATCTCTGCCGTACCTCGTCAGCGAGAAGACGAACGGCATCCTCTTTGCGCCCGGAAGCGCGAATGGAATTCATGAAGGTGTCCAGCGGTTGCTGTCTGACGATCAGAAAATGCGAGCTCTGGGGAGCGGCGCGCGCCGCGAATTCGATGAGAAATTCACTGCAGATAAAAATCACGAGCTGTTGATGGAAATTTACAGAGCCGCTGCCGATCATCGCAGCGCGAAGAAGCGCTGAAAAACAATGGAATTTCGCCGGGAACTTATCTGGAACGTCGAAGTTCAGAACGCGGGATTAACCGGGTTTGTTGACGCAATCGAGGCCGGAATTTCGAAGGGGGTGAATGCGCAGACACTTTTTTGTGCGAACCCCCACTCTCTTGTCGTGGCCCGGCGAGATCTGAATTTTCTCGCTGCGTTGCGCGGTTCGGACTACCTCATTCCGGATGGAACGGGCATCGTGCTGGCATCGAAGCTATTGGGTGGAGGCATCGAGCGGCGCGTGACAGGCTCTGATGTCATGACGGCAATTGCGGAACGATGGAATCATCAAACCGGGAGATCATTCTTTTTCCTCGGCTCGACGAATGAGGTGCTCGAGAAGATACGAACGCGAATGGGCCGCGAATATCCGCACATTTCCGTGAGCGGCGTCTATTCTCCGCCGTTTGAGGAAGGAATGTCAGATGAAGAAAACGGTCGAATGATTGCAGCGATCAACCGCGCAGCTCCGACCGCACTGTGGGTGGGTATGACGGCGCCCAAGCAAGAAAAGTGGGTGCGCGAACACCTTAAGGAACTCCAGGTTCCGTTCATCGCCGCGGTAGGCGCGGCCTTCGATTATTTCGCGGGATCGAAGCGGCGAGCCTCGGAGCAATTGCAGAATGCCGGCCTTGAATGGCTCCCCAGGCTTATGCGGGAACCTCGCAGAATGTGGCGGCGGAATTTTGTTTCGACACCTCTGTTTTTATACTATATCCTTCGCCAACGATTGGGACTTTTGCAGGCAGAGTAACAATGAACACTGGAAAATTTGTAACAGCATGTTAAGGTCGAAAAGAATATTTAAACTGGGGTTGATGTTAGCCGACGGTCTAACCTTATTCGGGATATTTTTTGTTCTCAGCTTGTTGCGAACCGATGTCGATTTTGTCACCGAGTACTGGTATCGCGCGATCCTGCCCGTTATGGTGACATGGCTTGTTCTCGACGCGATAGCGGCATACAGCCCCGATACCGACATGCGGAGTGTGCAATTCACGAGTCAGTACATTCTCGCGATGATCATCATTGTTGTCTCAACGATCTTCGTGGTCTATCTCTTCAGCTACAAACCGTCGCTGCAGTTCAGCCGCAGCGTTCTGCCGACAACATATCTTTCATTTCTCATCATCTCTCTTTCGTTCCGGAGAACGATCAATTCCAAGCTGGCTGAAGAAAGAAGAAAGAGGTTTTATCTTGTTCTCGGAACCGATGAAACGGCTCAGGAATTATACCGCACGTATGCTGAAACTCCAAAGGATCAATACATCTGCTTCGCAGACCTGAGCGGGAAAAAAACCGGAAGCCCAATCGGCGGAGAGGGGTCGCCCGCGATTGAAGGCGACGTTCTTAACAGGCTTCGCACGATGGATGAAACTTGCGATGGCATCATCCTGACGGAGGACCGTTCGTCACTCAGTGATGCGGTATTCAGGCAACTGGTGACGCTTCACTTTCATAACGTTCCTCTCATTCCGAGCAAGTTATTCTTCGAGGAAAGCTTTCACAAAGTTCCATTGTTCATCTTAAGCCGTTGGTGGCTATTCGAGGGAGATCTTCTTCTGGTGCGAAACCCCTGGTATACACGACTGAAAAGGCTTATCGACATATCGGTTGCCTCGCTCAACCTCATCCTCTTCCTGCCGTTGATGATCATTCTTGCTATTCTCATTCGAATTGAAAGCAGGGGCTCCATTATTTTCCGGCAGACTCGGATTGGTTGGAACGAACAGCCGTTCACCATGTATAAGTTTCGGACAATGTATCAAGACGCCGACAAAGGCGACAAATATGTCCGGGGAAATGACCCTCGGGTGACTCGTATTGGCAAAATTCTGCGTTTAATCAGGCTCGACGAATTGCCGCAGCTTTGGAACGTCTTAAAGGGGGAAATGAGCATCATAGGACCCCGGGCAGAGTGGTTCGAAGTCGCACGTGAATATGAGCAGAAAATTGAGTACTATCACTTCCGACATCTTGTCAAACCCGGCATCACAGGCTGGGCCCAAGTGAACTATTCGTACGGCGAAAACATCGACGACACCATCCATAAACTGCAGTACGATCTCTATTATATCTCGCATTACTCACTGTTGCTCGACATCGATATCATGCTGAAGACTGTTCACGTCATGCTTTTCGGCAAGGGACGCTGAGGTACGCCGGCGGCTGAGTTTTCCTGACTGTCCTGTAGAGAATTCGGTAACTAACGTTATGCTTTATGGCAACTAAGACCAGAAGTAATCACACAGCAAATGCGCAGCCAACGCTCGAACTGAGTCTCCGTGATTATATCGAGATCATCGAGCGCTGGAAGTTCGTTATCATCGGGATCACTGTCAGCGCTTTCGTCGGGACCGTTCTCTACACGTACCTCGGCGAGTTCATTTACGAAGGAAGCGCCATCGTTCAGGTAAGCAGCAAGGCAAAGAGTGACATGACCATCGGCTCGCTCGATCTTTCGAACCTGGGCGGTTCCGCGCGGAACCTGATGAAAGAAATCGGCATCCTGAAGTCGCGCGTTATCGCTGAAGAGGTTCTCGCCCAGCTTAAGAAAAATCCTGTCGCCACGCTGGGAGGGACGGATACACTTGACCTCTTG
The DNA here is from genome assembly GCA_964471785.1 of uncultured Chitinophagaceae bacterium. Lineage (GTDB taxonomy): Bacteria > Bacteroidota > Ignavibacteria > UBA10030 > UBA8401 > JAGVPT01. The sequence goes on along the minus strand of CAYYHS010000003.1, from coordinate 2,563 downwards.
CTCCGCCAGGATGAGGAGCCTTCGTTCGGCCCGTACGCACACAACGAAGTTATTATCGATAGACTGGAAGGATCTGTGTCGTTCGATCCGGACAAAGCTTCGGACGTTATTTTTATTAGCGCTCTCAGCACCGACCCGAAAGAGGCGTCAATTATTGCAAATGCCTTTGCCGAGGCGTACTACCAGAACAATCTGAACAACAGCCGAAAGCAACTTCGCTCCACGCGCGAATTTCTCGAGCGCACTCTTCAGGCAAAAAAGGCCGCGCTCGATACCGTGGAAGAATCGCTCCGCAGGTATATCGAACAACACGGGTCAATCGATGATGAAGGCCAGAATGTTGTTCGAACGATCTCGAGTATGGAAGCTCAGCGCGACGAAACGGACATCGAGATCGAGACGCTGAGAAATACGATCCAGACGTACGAGAAACGTCTTAGCGACGTTAAGGCGACGCTGCCCAAGAGCCAGGAAGAAGAACTTGACGCAGACAGCAAGCGCATCATGGATATGGTGACAAGCATCGAGGTTACAAAAATTCTGGAACAGATCTCTTCACTGGAACAGGACCGCGCGTCTGTCAAAGAAGAGAATGCCGGAACTTCAGATACCACTTTGGTCGGCAGGAGGATTACCGAGATCGACGGGCAGATCGCCGGCTTGCGAAAAAACATCAACGATCGCATCGGGGTTAGCGCAGGCAAGCAAAAAAGAAATGCAGAGAATGAAGACCTCGCAAGAGATCTGAACAATAAACTCATCGATTCGCGCATGAGATTCCAATCACTCGAAGTTCGGCGCAAGGCGCTACTCGGCAGCATCGACCAGAATGAAGCGCGGTTCCAGGAAATCCCCAGAATCAATATTGAATATGCACGTCTGCAGCGCTCTAAAATGACGCTCGAAAAAGTGTACGTTGCAGTAGAAGAAAAATATCAGTCAGCACTGATCGCTGAACAATCGGAATTTGGATATGTCGACATCCTTCAGCGTGCTATACCCCCCGTATCACATCTCTATCCCAACATCCCGAAGAACCTTGGGTTTGGTTTCTTTGTCGGTCTCGTCCTCGGCATCAGCTCGGCATTCTTCATCAACTACTTCGATGATCGCATCCATAAGCCGGAAGACATCAAACGGCGGGGACTGAGCGTGTTGACGGTAATTCCAGTGATGGACTCAAAGACGTTGAACCTCGTGACTCGAATTGACCCGGTGAACGACACGGTAAACGGAGAGCGGGGCACGATTCGAAGGGTGGTCGGGCAAGAAGAAGCGGCGGAGGATGGACCGGTGATCGATCCGCATCTGATCACCGCAATCAACCCCTACTCAAGAATCGCAGATTCCTACCGACGTCTGCGCACCAGTGTCCAATACTGGAAAAAGGATTCAACGATCAAGAGCATTCTCATCGCAAGCGGGGCACCTCAAGAGGGCAAATCGCTGACGGTGGCAAATCTCGCGGTGGTATTTGCCCAGACACGAAAGAAAGTCCTTATTGTCGACGTCGATTTACGCCGCCCAACGATCCATGAACTGTTCAACCTACAGCTCGAACCCGGGCTCACGGAGGTTCTCTTCGGCGAGGTCGAATTGAATGCGGCAATACGACACACATTCATGGAAAATCTCGACATCCTTCCCTGCGGAGCGATCCCGCTGAATCCGACCGAGTTGATCGGTTCAGTAACGATGAAGAATTTGAAGAGTGAGCTGGATACGATGTATGATATCGTGATGTATGATTCGCCGCCAATTCTACTCTTTACAGATTCCGAGCTCTTGGTGGCGCTTGTTGACGCGGTGGTGTTCGTCGTGAAGACAAATTCGACGACGTTCGACAGCCTTGATCATTCGGTCGACATCATTGAAGGGATCCGCTTGAACCTTGCGGGCGTTGTCGTTAACCAGTACGAGTTGAATCGTTTGCACCGGGGCTACTATCACCTGCACGGCGAGTACTACTATCAGCAAAAGTATGTGCCGAAGGAAAAAAAATAATCCGGGTATCACTCACGCCATGAAGAAGACATCATTAGCATTCCTATTGACCATTGTAGCTATGAGTCGGGCAGTCTCGCAAGTTCCGACGGAGACGGAGATCGGAGCATCCAAGCAATCCAGCCTTAGCCGCCCCGGTTACTTCTTTTATGCCAAGCCGTTCGAAGTAACAATGACGGTGAACCTTTGGGGGGAAGTGCCGCAACAAGGTGTTTATATCATTCCGACGAACACCGATATTATTCAGCTCATTTCATTTGCCGGCGGACCACGAGATCGTTCAAATCTGGAAGATGTTCTTCTGTATCGTTCGGCGGGAAAGAAGGATCAAAAGGGCCGACAGCTGTTGAAAGTGAACGTTCAGGATATTCTTGAAGGCCGGTCTCCGACAGTACCCCTTATGCCTGGCGATATGGTCGTCATCAAAGCAAACCACGAGGGTATGAGTTTGCAGGAAGTTCTGACAATCGTGAGCACTACCGCAACCATCGCAGTCCTCGGTATAACGATCTATAACACGAAGAAGTAGGTGTTGAGGTTGTTAGGCACATGTGGATAT
>CAYYHS010000002.1:10646-23830 GCA_964471785.1 uncultured Chitinophagaceae bacterium | reverse complement strand
TCAGTCGATGAGTGCCAAACCGATCACGAACATCGTCTTTATGGGGATGGGCGAACCGATGTTGAACTATGACAACGTGATGGCTTCAATCGAGATCATTTCGTCCGACATCGGGATGGGAATCAGCCCGAGGCGAATCACGGTTTCGACAGCCGGGTATGTCGACCACATCAAGCGGATGGCTGACGAAGGGCGCAAACCCAAACTCGCACTTTCGCTTCACTCTCTGGACGATGCGACGCGCACCAAACTGATGCCGATCACAAAGAAATTCTCCGTCGCCGAGTTGCTCGACGCTCTTGAATATTATTGTCACAAGACACGGAAAAATGTAATGCTCGAGTATATCTTGTTTGAAGGATTGAACGACGGAGATGCCGACATCAAGAAGATTATCAAGGCTTCAAAGAGATTTCCTTGTCGGGTGAACCTGATACCGTTCCATGAGATCGGCTTCACCAAGCCGCAAGGGATCTCCGCATCGCTGCGGGGTGCGTCGCCCGAAAAAGTAGCCCGGTTCGCAAAGAAGCTGCGCGATGCCGACATTCCGGTATTCATACGACACAGCGCCGGAGAGGATATTGACGCCGCCTGCGGTCAATTGGCGGTGAAGAACAATGCAGCATGATCGCACACTCTAACTCACTTTCTTCCACAGCGTTTCCCACTCATTGAAATCTCTTTATGAATATCATACTCTTCGGCGCACCCGGCGTCGGCAAAGGCACCCAGGCAAAAATTCTATCGCATATTTATCATATCCCCCATATTTCCACGGGCGATATTCTCCGTGAGGCCATCAAGGAAAAGACGCCGCTCGGGCTCGAGGCAAAGCAGTACATGGACCGCGGCAATCTTGTTCCTGACGACATCATGATCGCGCTGGCAAGACAGGTTCTGGAGACAGACCGCTGCAAGAACGGGTTTGTGCTCGATGGGTTCCCGAGAACGCTCTCCCAGGCCAAGGCCTTACAGCCAATCTTCGATGAGCTCCATATCAAACTGGACAAGGTCATCAATATTGATGTCGATGAAAAAGAGATCATCGGCCGCTTGAGCCAGCGCATCGTCTGCCGGAGCTGCGGAAAGATATACAATTCAGAGCTCGACCATTTCAGCACCGCCGACAAATGTTTCAAGTGCGGCGGCGAATTGTACCAACGCAACGATGACAAGCCGGAAACGGTGAAGGAACGGCTCAAGGTGTACTGGGCGGAGACCGAACCGGTGAAACAATATTATGAGGGAATGGGGATCATGCGAAACGTGAACGGCGTCGGCGGAATCGTCGACATCACCCTCCGAGTTCTGTCAATGCTCAAGAGCTAAGCGCCCGATGCCTTCCTCCAAAAAATATCTCCACAATTTCGGCTCGAGCGATGCTCCCGTCGTCATTGCTCATCGCGGATATTCTGAGGAGGCGCCCGAGAATTCGATCGCCGCATTCCAGAAGGCAGTCGAGGCGCAGGCCGATATGATCGAGTTGGACGTTCGGCTCTCGTCCGACGACGAGTTTGTCGTCTTTCATGACAAGAAGCTCAACCGCACGAGCGACGGGCGAGGCATTCTCAGAAAGTTCACGGCCGAAGAGCTCTCCGCCGTCGACAACGGTTCATGGTTTTCCCGCCGATTCTCTCACGAACGAATTCCCCTGCTCCGGGACGTTCTCCCTCTTACTAAAAAGGGGATGATGATCAATATTGAAATCAAACCGGACGTTCAGAGTGAGAACGGGTTCTGCGTTGAAGAAGAAATCGTGCGCCTCGTCGCAAAAACAAAGGCAACACACCGTGTCATGTTTTCTTCATTCAATCACTTCATGATGAAGGCGATCAAACGCGTGGACGCCAGCATCGTCACCGGAATCCTCTACAACCCCATCGCCGACTTTCGGCATTCTCCCTCCCAACTGGCCGCACGATCTCACGCAGACATCTTCATCTGCAGCAAGTATCAGCTCAACGGAGACGTCGTTCACGACGCGCACGATGAAGGCTGCCTTGTGTATGTCTATGGCGTGAAATCCGAGCGGGACGTTCAGCGAATGGTCCGCCAGGGGGTCGACGGCATCATCGCCGATGATCCCGGATTGGTAAAACGATCCTGCGATTTTCTCCTGAAATGACTGGCGAAGTCTTCATCGTTTTCCCTTTGAGCGTCTCTCATTTTGAGTGACTGCATCGCTCACTTCTTTCTCTGGCGCCAGAGAAAGAAGCAAAGGCCCGCTGTTCGGGATCCCGCTTGTCATAGCTTTTTGAAAGCGGGAAGAATTTTCGGAATCGCAACGCTGCGATGCTCTCCACAACACATGGCGAAGAAAACGGCTTCCACAAGCCTTAGCTCAGCCCGGCTCGAAGGATGAAACGCTTCTCGACGAAAGTTCTGGGGCACAACAGCAAAAGGGGGGCAATTTTTTGAGGATCTAATCGTAAGTTCCTCTCCTGTAAGGGGAGGATCAGTGTGGGGTGGAAGAATCAGCCGATGGAGCAAAACGAGAAACACGGGCCTCGATCATATTTAGAATCCACCGGCAAATCGCTATGCAGGGTCCTTCCCCTCGATAATCGCAAACGCGACGACCGACGTATCGGAGTGAGAAAGAGAAATGTGAACGATGCTCTTCTCAAGGGCTTGTGACGTGCTTCCATGCAACACAATGGAAGGCTTGCCAGACAATTCGTTCGACACCTCAATATTCTTCCACTCGAATTCTCCGCTCCATCCCGTTGCGAGCGCTTTGCTTACCGCCTCTTTCGCCGCGAAGCGCGCCGCAAAATGTTGGACAGGATTTTTTCTCGACCGGCAGTATGCAATTTCCACGTCGGTGAATATCTTCCGGAGAAATGTCTCGCCGAACTCATCGATCGAAGCGCGTATCCTATCGATCTCAATCAGGTCAACGCCGATTCCTTGTATCATAGGATGTCTCTGCTGTTGATGGCGAATTACACTCGCCATTTGTTCTCTTCCCTCACAACCTCGATCAACTCAGCGATATCGTCGATTTCAAAATCTGCGTTCGATTCCACCGTCCCGAACGTATCTCCGTAGCGCGCGAACACCGTCTTCATCCCAACTTTCGCCGCGCCGACAACATCCCGCTCAGCCCAATCTCCGATCATCAATGCCTCACCCGGTTCCACTTGCAGAAGTTCCAGGGCCCTCCGAAAAGGTGCTTCGTGCGGCTTGCGTTGCCCGGTGTCTTCAAACGTGACAACGTGGTCGAAGATGTGATGGAAATTAAGGTAGGTGAGTCGAAGCCAAGCCTCCCGTACCGGAGCATCCGATACAACGGCGAGGCGAATGCCCATCTTCAACAATTCCATCAACGTCATATAGACGTGCGGATAAGGAACGAGTGCGGCTTCACGCGCGCGACGGTAAGCGATAACCCCTGCGGACAGGATCTTGTAGTCGACCTTCTGAAATTCGTTGTACAAGAGATGATCAAAAACACTTTGAAACTCCATTCCCTTTTCTTTATAGATCTCATCGATGCGAGATTGGATATCTTGCCTGCTCAATTGCAGGCCCGCGTCTATCATTGAGTTAATTGCGGCGTCAATCGCCTGCCTCTTCATCAGCATAAAGTCGACGAGAGTGTTGTCCAGATCGAATACGGCTGCCTTGATCACGATTGTGGTTGTATGGAATGTTGGATGAGCGTTTCGACGGCGATGCGGTAGCCTTCTGTACCTAATCCTGAGATTTGGGCTTTGCAGACGGGCGCGGTCACCGATTCTTTGCGAAATTCCTCCCGGAGGAGGATGTTGGAGATGTGGACCTCGATCACTGGAACTGAAATGGCGGCGATGGCATCCCGGATAGCGTACGAATAATGTGTATAGGCCGCGGCGTTAAGCACAATTCCGTCGACACCGTCCGCCTGCGCCCCTTGGAGTTTGTCGATGATCGCTCCTTCATGGTTGGATTGGAAAAATGTAAGTCCAACGTCGGGGAAATTCTTGCGGAGACCCTCCTCGATATCCTTCAAACTTAGATTGCCGTAGACCTCCGGCTCCCGCTTGCCGAGAAGGTTGAGGTTGGGTCCATTAATGACAAGTATGTTCATCATACTATAACGTACAAGAATAGCTGAAGCCCTAACGCGCTTTCACGATTTCGTCTTCGATAAACATCCGGATCGCAGGTTTAAGGTAAACATTTTCAATTCCGAACTCCCCAAACGCCTGAGAAATGACAGAGGCTTTTCGATTCGGAGCAAGTTTCTTGTTGACGACGATAATGCGATCCTCGCGGAGCAGACAATAACCTCCGTCGAAGTCCCCCTTTTCGTAGCGGATCTGCACCCCCATTTCGCGGGCTACACCTTCAAGCTCAACAACAATTTCTTCTGCTGTCATAAATATTGTCAGACCTTCCGAACTACTGCGCTGGTAATTGTTTCTTCATCGGCTGCCAGATCGCCAGGGCAATAATTGTATAATAACAAAGGAGCGCGATGATGGGCACTCCCGCCAATGCCGCAAGGCGATGAATAAAAAGGACCCTGAATTCCCTCAAGGTCGGGCTGGAAAAAAAATCAAGAGCGATCATTCTCCAATCGAGGAACATCGTGTAGAACTCAACGGGCGAAAAAACAAAGAACAACACCGCGCTCATCATCAGCCATCCGTTCTGTTTAAACTGCAGCGGTGTTGTCCGGACAAAGACAAGTGCGCTCAAGAACGTGGCGAGGTATCCTCCAATGACAATACAGGAACTAAGGCTAATGAGCCGGAATACTTCCCGTTCAAGTTCGACGTCAAGATTCTGTTTGAACTCGAGCGTCCCGAATACCAATAACTCGTTGCCGATGACTGCCCGCACGTTGACTGCGCCTAGCCAGATGATTGCGCTCACAGCAAGGACAAATAATGAAGCTCTCGAGCTTTGCTTCTGCATAGACTAAAATTAGAGCTTTTCGATGTGAGTTGCAAACAGGGAAAGGCGAGGATCACCCCTGTGCAATGGGTTCACAGCGGATGGAGGGATAAAAAAGAGAGGGATCTACTGGTACAAAAGATACTTCTTCCGAATCGGCAAAAACTGGTCGGTCTCTTGCTTCCATTCCGAAATGATCTTCTCCACAGGCAGGTTGGCTGCGAGGGCCAGCCGAACGGCATCGGTCCCCATCACCTTGTCGAACATCGTCACTTCGATGGAATCAGCGAGACCAAAAATGTTCCTCGACGGATACAACTCGTTGATCGTTTGCATCAGATAGAGCTGGATGTTCACAAGGTTCGCCTTTTCTGGATCGACGATGTAGATTTGGATCCCGTTCACCTGTTTCCCTTTCATCGCAGCGTAGAATGGAATGTATGTTGCCGGCCTGAACCGCACGCCGGGAAGCCGAAGAGCTCCCATTCTCTTGGCCAAAAGCGCTGCGTCGATCCATGGAGCACCTACAAGTTGAAACGGCATCGTGTAGCCAACCCCGACACTCAAAGCATCGAGCTCTCCCATCGCACCGGTAGCCGCGCAGAAGAGAGCCGTCTCTGCGGTTGGAATGTGCGGTGAAGGTGGAATCCATTGGAGGCCGGTTTTGTGCCACAACATCGTTCGATCCCATCCCTGCATCCGGACGACATCAAGTTTGCATTTTTTCCTTCCACCGATCCACCCTTCACCGTTCAGCAGCATGGCAAGTTCTCCGCACGTCATTCCATAGACGTATGGAATCGGGAACATTCCGACAAACGATTTGAATTTCAGGTCTAAGATATTCCCTTCAACCCGATTGCCTGTGAGTGGATTCGGCCTGTCAAGAACGACGAATTCGATATCATTTTCGGCAGCCGCTTCCATGGCCCGCGCCATCGTGCTGATGAATGTGTAGGAACGGGTCCCGATATCCTGAATATCATAGACCAGAACGTCGATCCCCTTCAGCATCGCCGTTGTTGGTTTGGTGATCTTGCCGTACAGGGAGTACACCGGAACGCCGGTCGCCGAGTCGATGTAAGAGTCGACGCTCTGTCCTGCAAGGGCATCGCCCCGAATACCGTGTTCAGGACCGAAGAGAGCAACAAGCCTTAATTGCTTAGTCCCGGCGAGGACATCGGCAGTTGATCTAAGGTCGCTGGTGACTCCTGTCGGATTGGTGATAAGGCCAACCCTCTTACCACGCAAGATGGAAAAATCCTGATCGATCAGGACATCGATGCCGGTTTTAACTGAAGGTTGAGATTGAGGCCGAGAATGAGATAAAGGAGAAAAAGCAAACAGAAAAAGGAATATGGCAAAACGCTTCATGAAGGATTAATCTTGGAGACTGCATTTACCGAATATTTCAGTGTATCGTTTGAATCTTATTTTTCGGTTAACTGTTCATTGTTGACTGTTCACTGGTTTCATATCCCTCTCAGCTTCGTCGCTTTTGCCACTCGATCGAGAGCGAGGATGTACGCGCCGATCCTCATAGTGACGTTGTAACGCGCTGATGTATGGATGACTTCGGCATAACTTCTCGTCATCACTTTCTCCAACTCAGCGACAACACGGGGATAGTCCCATCGGAACTGCTGGAGGTTCTGCGCCCACTCAAAATAGCTCACAGTCACTCCCCCTGCGTTGGCAAGAATATCGGGCACTACCGGTATTTTCTTGGCCGCGAAAATTTCGTCCGCTTCGAACGTCGTCGGGCCATTGGCCGCCTCGACGATGAACTTCGCTTGCACGCGGTCGGCGTTTCTGCCGTGGAGCTGCCCCCCAAGGGCGGCCGGGATGAGAACGTCACATTTCAACTCCAATAGTTCATTGTTGGATATTTTCGCCGCGCCTTTCAACCCTGCTACGGACCCGCTCTCTGAAACATTTTGCATCACGTCTCGGAAGTGGATGCCGCGAGGATTGTAGACTCCGCCTTTGATATCGCTTAATGCGACGACCTTCGCCCCAAGTTCTTCTTCCAGTATCCGGGCGGTATGAGCACCTACGTTTCCAAATCCCTGAATCGCCACCGAGGTTTTTTTCAAATCGATTTTGTGGGTTTTGGCCGCCTCGCGCAGCGCAATGCAGACACCTCGTCCTGTCGCTTCTTCCCTGCCGGCCGATCCTCCCAGTTCAACAGGTTTGCCCGTAACAACGGCGGGGGTATGACCGTGACGTCTGCTGTATTGGTCCATCATCCAAGACATCACCTGAGCGTTTGTGTTAACATCGGGGGCGGGGATATCCTCCGATGGGCCGATGATACAATCAATTTTCTGAGTAAAGACACGAGTCAGCCTTTCGAGTTCACCGGCCGAGAGTTTTGCCGGATCCACTGCGATACCTCCTTTTGCTCCTCCAAACGGAATGTCGACAACCGCGGTCTTCCATGTCATCAAGGAAGCAAGAGCACGCACTTCGTCTAGGTTTACGTCAGGATGATATCGGATTCCCCCCTTGTTTGGTCCCCTCGCATTGTTGTGTTGCACTCGATAGCCGATCAACGTATTAAGCTTCCCGTTATCCATGATGATGGGCAACTCGACCCTCAGCTCACGATCGGGGGTCTTGATAAGCTGCTTTAGCTCTTCACTCAATTGAAGCTTTGCAGCCGCTATGTCGAAGTTATGCAACACAACGTCGTACGAGGTAACCGGTTTGGAGGGCTGAATAACCGGGCGCACCTCCGGAGTTTTTCGCGGCGAAGCCGCAACGGGCCGGCTCTTTTTCCTGATCATTTTCTTCCTGATCGGCTTTTTCTTAAGAGCTTTCATTTTCTTCCGAACAGCGGTCGGTTTCTTGTTCTTTCGAGCGATCTTATTTTTTCCTTTTTTCCGAGCCATCGCAGACTCCGTACTATGTATGTAGAGAAGATGATTTCGATTCTGAAACAGACCTGTGGATCCGGAATATCACAAAAAGTAGAACGACCAACGTGAGAAGATTCAGCACAACGCCAAACGTCGAGAACGGCGGGTCAATGATGTTTGATGAGACACACATCAGCGCCGCGAGAATGAGCATCACTCTTGTCTGACGCAGAATCTGGTTCGCGTTGTCTGATCCATGCTCTTTCATCCTGTTGTTGAAGCATGGTCGATGTTCCAATTCTTGAGCCAGCGGAGGTCCGACAATAGTTCCATGAGCGAACTCAGTCCGTCGGATGTCATCCCAAAGTATGTCGAGGTAAAATGACGTTTGAGATCTTCAGGCGCCTCCTTTATCAGAAGGCGAATAAAGGTCGAGGCTTTTTCTAAATTCTCGGCAAATTGAAACGAAAGTTTGTCGTACCCTTCGCCCTCTCTTCCGATGCGTTCCATAACATTGCGCGTACTGACAAGAAACTTGGAGAGGAAGCAAAGGTCTTCAAGGACTTGAGCCTGATTCCGGAGTTTGGAAATCTCGATAAGCGCACCAAGGTCGTCGGCGTGCCGCAATTTTTTCCGGGAGAAGCCTTGTAGCGAAACGATGAGCGAAGACGTTTCCTGGCTAACAATCATGCACCACGGCCGTAGGGTAGTTTTTGGACGGATTCAATATAGAGCATCTCCAAAATAGAATCAATGAAAATGGAGCCGACGGCGCGACCGACTGCAGAAAAGGTTCTAAACAGGGTGATTTGTTGGCAAATTAGTTCTTTCGTCAACGGAGGGGGGGCACAGGTCGGGCCGGGTTCAGCGCTGTTTGAGCATCCCGGCTTTGTAGACGATCACTCCCCCTTTCTTTCCCTTGACGTTAGTTCGCGGGAGTTTTGACAGCGGGTAGGTTCTCTTGAGTTCCTTGAGTGTCTCTTCCGATATCAGGATATCCGTTTTAAATACCTTTGTCAATCCTTCAATCCTTGACGCAAGGTTTACCGCGTCGCCGATGACGGTGTACTCTAGCCTGTTTGTCGACCCGATGCTTCCGGCAACCACCTCGCCGGTATGGATCCCGATTCCGATGCGAACCGGCGAGAATGTTCTCGGAAAAGAAGCCTTTAATTCCTTATTCAATTTTACAAGTTCTTCGCGCATGGCGAAAGCCGCCTGAACTGCGCGATCGGGGTCATCGGGTTTGGCAATGGGAGCGCCGAAAAGCACCATCAGTGCATCCCCGATATACTTATCGACGGTGCCATCGTAACGCTCGACAACGCCCACCATTCGCTCCAGGTATTTGTTCAACAATTCGACGATTGCTTCGGCACTCGAACGTTCTGTCCGTTGCGTGAAATCCCTGATATCGGACATCAGGATCGTGACTTTCCGGCGTTCGCCCCCCAGGCGAAATCCTCCGCTGCCATCGTCGCGAGCCGATTCGTGTAAAATTTTCTCCATGACGGTCGGGGCAACGTATTTGCCGAACGTGTCTTTGATAAAATTCCTCTCCCTTAAACCGGCAATCATCCGATTGAATCCGTCACCAATCGCCGAAAATTCGTCTGTCGAGTATATTTTCACTTCGTGTTGCAGCGACCCCTCTTCTACTTCCTTCAACCCCGCCACCAGCGTTTTGGTGGATCGGTTAATGTCTTTCGCAACGAGCACGAGAAGGCCCCCTAACAGCACGATCGAAGCGATGATGATAGAGATCGTTCCGTTCCGAAGCGATGCCGATTCGGCCATGAGAACCGTCGTCACCACCGCAACCACCACAGTGGTTTTCCCATCCTCGGTCTCAGCTCTTGCCGCAAGAAGTTCGTCTCCGTGAAATACGGGAGAAGCATGCACTCCCTTTCCTATGAACATGAGCAGCTGCGTACGAGCGTCCATATCAATGCTTGAATCGGAACTTTGGATATTTCCCGCGCTGTCGCGAAGAAAGGTTACTCCCTCCGGGTTGGGAGAAAGAACCAGCGCCCGCCGTTGCGAGTCTGAAAGAGCCGGGAGGATCGATGCGAGCATCTGCGCCTTTCGGACTAAGTGGCTTTCTTCCTTTTCGATGAGCAGGCTTGTATGCTTTTTGTTGAGGCTGACGCCAAGGATAAAGAGTGGGGCCATGCCGAGCATAATGAAGATGATAATAACTTTTGTGGCAAGGCGAACGCTCACGACTCGCGAAAGGTACTCTGCGGGGAGTGAGGGTGAGTTCGATTCGAGCTTCTGCAGGGTGGGAATCATCGTCTTGGCAAGTTCGAAGTATTCGTACACAGCGTGAGCCACCGGAACGACGGTGAGGTTGATAACCCAATACATCAAAAAGTCGCCCGGGTTAATCCCCAGCGAAAGATATTTATCCGCCAGAATAATTGAGAGGTTGAAAACTCCGGATCCGATAATCGCATGAGGGATAAAGACTCTCAACACGCCGAAGACGGGGAAGTTCAGAGCGCGTTGACGTGCAAGAAAGCGTGTGGCCTCCGGGGCAGACTTACCGGAATCATCCTGTGCGTAAAATTCCCGAATGGGTCGGAGATAAAATCGGATGAGGAGCAAGTCGGTGGAAAGCATGGCCAACAAGGCCGGGATGAAAAGGGGAACCAAGATCGCAAGCTGCCAGGGGGAGGCGTCAAAGGTGTAGATATAAAACGGAATTGCCGGCAAGACAGCCAGCGATGTCCCGATGACGACAGCGCGAATCGTCTTTTGTTCGAGTGTCCGATACATTTATTTCGCGGCAATATTCACGATCGCCCGATGGACTTCATCGACCCCGATATCGGCCATGCACTTGAAATGCCCTTTCGGGCACTCGGAACGGCCGATGTGCGAACAGGGGCGGCACGCGAGCGAGTTGTTTTCAATGACCACGGCTTCCGTGCCGTACGGCCCGAAGCCAAACTGGAGGACCGTTGATCCGAAGATCGCGACGACTTTTCTTTGGCGCGCGCAGGCGATATGCATGAGTCCCGTGTCGTTGGTCAGAACAACGTCGCAGAACTCCATCGCGGCGGCAACTTCCAATAACGAAAATTCGCCCGAGAAATCCGTGGCAGAATTCTCCTTCGCACCGCGGTTAATCGCTGCGACGATGGCAGTATTTTCACTTTTATCCTGTTCACTTCCGAACACAAGAATTTTCGTGCGCGTTTCCCTTGCCAGCCTCGTACACACTTCCGCAAATTTATCCGGTTGCCACCGTTTAGTAAAATGCTTCGCCCCGGGGCAGACGCCGATCACTCTCTCAAATTCGTTGAGCCGCAGTCTCGCAATCTTGCCGGAAACTGCAAATTGAATTTCATCCGGGATGAAGAGCTCCAACCCCTTCCCGTCGTTGGAGATGCCGAACTGGCGCACCGTTTCGATGTAGCGATCGGCGACATGAACGCGGTCCACGTAGACATCCCGCTTGAAATGTACGAGCTGCCAACGTTCATAGAGGCGCTTGTCGACGGTCACAGCTTCCCGGGTGTTGCAGAAGTTCCGTAGATAGGTTGTCCGCAAATTATTGTGAATATCAATCACGAGATCATAGGCCTCGGCCCGGAGCGTCTCTTTTATCTCCTGAAGTGCAGGAAATCCCCTCGAATCGTCGAGTTCATGAACGACGGAAAGGTGGTGATTGAACCTGACGAGGTCGGCAAACTCTTTCTTGACGACGAAGTCGATCCTTGCCTTCGGGCCCGCACCAGCGCGCAAAACTCGCAACAGCGGCGAGGCAAGAACGATGTCTCCGATGGAACTTAATCGGAAGACAACTGTTTTATTAGGTAATGCTCGATTCACAGCAGAGTTATTTTTGGAGTCGTTCCAAAATACTCTTTTGAATTTCGAGTTGCAACGTCAATTGATTTTACGCTCGTCGCCACCTATATTGGGTCTGCCATAAATCCAAAAGGAGTTTAACTGTCTATGTCCCGTCCCTCAACGCTCGGTGAACTGAAGAAGAGCGGCTACAAGGTTCTTCCGGTAAAAGAGGAGATCCGCAACAATCTCATCAAGAAAATTCAGAGCGGTGAGCAGCTGTTTCCGGGGATCATCGGGTACGAAAAAACCGTCGTGCCGGCGCTCATCAACGCGATTCTGGCAAAGCACGACGTCATCTTACTCGGTCTCCGCGGACAGGCGAAATCGCGCCTCGTGCGTCAGATTCCCTCGCTGCTGGATGAATTCATTCCGATCATTAAAGGGAGTGAAATTAACGACAACCCGTTTGCACCGGTCAGCAAGTTTGGATCCGATCAGGTGGCGGAACATGGCGATGCGACGGAGATCGAGTGGATCCGGCGGGATTCGCGCTTTAGCGAAAAACTAGCCACTCCGGATGTGACAATTGCGGATCTCATCGGCGACATCGATCCGATCAAAGCGGCCACGCAGCGGCTCCACTACTCCCATGAAGGAGCAATTCATTTTGGATTGATCCCTCGTAGCAACCGGGGAATATTTGCAATCAACGAATTGCCCGATTTACAGCCGCGTATTCAGGTAGGGTTGTTCAACATCCTGGAAGAAAAAGACATTCAGATCAGGGGATTCAATATCCGGATTCCCCTCGACGTTATGATTATTTTTACCGCGAACCCGGAAGACTACACGAACCGCGGGAATATTATCACTCCTCTGAAAGACAGAATCGATTCGCAAATTCTCACCCATTACCCGCGTTCAATCGCAGACGCCATTTCTATCACCGAACAGGAAGCCTGGGTGCGCCGCAACGGCACAGAGGCGAGAGTGCCGCAATACTTCAAAGAGATCATCGAGCATATTGCGTTCGAAGCGCGGAAGAGTGAATTTGTCGATCAGAAATCGGGAGTCAGTGCCCGCTTAACTATTGCTGCGATGGAGAACCTTGTCAGCAATGCCGAACGCCGGGCAATTTTGTTGAACGAGAAATGCATTGTCCCTCGCATCTGCGACCTGCCCCATGTCCTGCCGGGCCTCACGGGAAAAATCGAGCTCGTGTTCGAAGGTGAGCAGGAAGGGTCGATCAAAGTAAGCCGTGCGCTGATCGGAAAAGCGGTCCGTGCGGTCTTCAAGCAGTATTTTCCCGACCCGCTTCAAAAGAGGCAGAAATCCCAGCAACCCCACGACGATCCTGAATACGGCAAAATTGTCGGATGGTTTGAATCGGGAAATTCGCTCGAGGTTGCTGACGACATGCCGCTCGCCGCGTACCTTGCAGAACTCGACCGGGTGAAAGGACTTCGCGATTTCACGCGCCGTCATATGAAAATCGACGAGGACAACAAGTACGAACTCGCCTCGGCGATGGAGTTCGTCCTCGACGGCTTGCATCAGAACTCTAAAATTGCAAAGGACGAAATTGAGCACATCACCACGTACAAGGACATGGTTGGAAGTATCTTTACAGGCCGCGGGGAG
>CAYYHS010000002.1:0-10546 GCA_964471785.1 uncultured Chitinophagaceae bacterium | reverse complement strand
TTCCTTTACACAAAATGGACACCGCAGTCGCA
This sequence comes from uncultured Chitinophagaceae bacterium, assembly GCA_964471785.1. GTDB lineage: Bacteria > Bacteroidota > Ignavibacteria > UBA10030 > UBA8401 > JAGVPT01. The sequence goes on along the minus strand of CAYYHS010000002.1, from coordinate 10,514 downwards.
AACCGACGAACAGCGCCTGAAAAGCCTGATGCAGCTCTTCAGTAACTTGCTGGTCCAAACGAGCGGTGACGTCGAAGAAGCGATGGAATGGCTCCGCCAGCTTGCTGAAGAGTACGGCATCTTCGACGAGAACCTTTCGATGGAAGATCTGATAGAGAAGTTAAAAGAGATGGGAATCATCGAGGAAGTAAATAACACCCCTGTTCTGACAACAAAAGGAGTTCAAAAAATCAGGCAGGATGCCCTGAGGGAGATTTTTTCATCCCTCAAAAAAACGCCGATGGGAACGCACGAGACCCCTCATACTGGCGCCGGCGTTGAGCGACTAAGCGAGACTAAGAAGTGGATGTTTGGAGACATGCCAACGAATATCGATCTGACCTCGACAATGACGAATGCGTTCAAGCGGGCCGGCATCGACGAGTTCGATCTTACCGAAGACGACCTCGAAGTCTATGAAACGGAAAACCTCTCGTCGTGTGCTACGGTCCTCATGCTCGACATCAGTCACAGTATGATTCTCTACGGCGAAGATCGCATCACTCCCGCCAAGCAGGTCGGCCTCGCGTTGAGCGAATTGATCATGACAAAATTCCCGAGGGACTACATCGCCCTGGTTGTTTTTGGAGACGACGCAAAGCTCGTGAGCATCAACGAACTCCCGTTCCTTAATGTGGGACCGTACCATACGAACACGCGGGCCGGATTGCAGCTTGCACGCAACTTGCTTCGCCGTTGCGGAAATGTCAATAAACAAATCTTCATGATCACCGACGGCAAGCCTTCGGCGATGTTCGATGATACCGGCAGGTTATATAAGAACTCCTTCGGCCTCGATCCAAGAATCGTCAACAAGACGCTCGACGAAGCCGTGGCCTGCAGGAGAGAAAAAATTACGATAAGTACTTTTATGGTGGCACGCGACCCGTACCTTATCAACTTCGTCGAGGACCTGACGAAAGCAAATCATGGACGAGCATATTATTCGTCGCTGAATAACCTGGGTCAGTTTATTTTTGTCGATTATATCCGGAACAGACGCAAGCGATTCTCTTCGTGATTGGGGCAAAACCTCGTTCTCGCAATACAGCTCCTCTCCTTGAAACACACTCGGTTTTTGAGTAGATTGAACGACGTTCTACGTGGTTTCCATCGAACTATCGGGAGGAAAGTCACATGAAAGTATTTGTTATCACATTCTCGTTGGTGTGTCTCTTCTTCGTTGGTGTCCCGCATCTCAGCGCGCTGCCGAAATTTGCCAGCAGGGTTGGAGCCAAGTGTCAGGCTTGCCACGTAAACCCCACCGGCGCCGGAATGAGAAACACATTTGGTTCAACGTACGGCCGCGAAGAGCTGCCGGTGCATACCTACAAGTCGGTCGTCGATACGAGCGAGGACGGAAAAGTCTCGGTGAACAAAGAGGACATTACGAACATCGACGATTATTCGACTGCCATCACTCCAAATTTTTCTTACGGGGCCGATTTCCGCAGCCTTTACTTTTATGAAATGAACAGTAAGACCTCGAGTATTTTTCAGATGCAGGGAGATTTATATCTCGATTACAGATTGAACAGCAAGTTCATCGTGTATCTTGATAAGGGATTGTACTCCGGCTTTCAAGCATTCGGACTTGCCAAGGTTCTTCCCCTAGACGGATATCTTAAGGTGGGACAATTTGTTCCGGCATACGGAACAAGAATTGACGATCACAACGCGTACATTCGCGGAGGTCCGTACTTCTCGACAAACCCCGCCCTCTCGGGCTATCGGCAAGGTCTCATCTTCGGGGAGTACGGCCAACAGACCGGCATCGAAGCGGGCATCGCTCCGAGCATCTTTTCAGTGCAGGCAGGGCTGTTCGATGGCGCTCCTTTCTCCGGCCTCAACGCGACCGGCGCAACAAAATACAAATCGGTAGCTCTTCGCGGCGATGCGACCATCCAATCAGAACATATCAATGTGATCGCCGGATTATCATACTATAACGACCCGAACCCCGACCCGGCCGAAAAAGCGACGATTTATGGAGGGTTTGGCTCCGTGACGGTTCTGAAGGACGTGACGTTGAACGGAGAACTCGACTATCTCAAGACGCCTGTTGCCGGAAATAGCGTTACCGGATATATGACTTTTACGGAGTTGAATTACAGATTGACCGACGGGGTAGATCTGAAACTTGGTTATGATTTTTATGATCCGGACAAAGACCTGAAAACCGGAAGCAGCAGCAGGTACACCATCGGAGCCGAATTCTTCATCATGAGCGGCGTAGAGCTTCGCCCGCTCTACCGCTTCAATCGGGAACAACCGGTTGAAATTAACAACGACGAATTCGATCTGATGTTTCATTTCTACCTTTAAATCTTAACAACAGTCAACTGAACGTTATGAGATATATTCCAATTCTGCTCATCCTTTCTGCCGCGATGATGAGCGGCTGCAAGGATATGGGGACGACAGTCAACCCGACTCTGGTGACTCCAACAATCGTCGCCATCCAGCCCGATTCAGCGGCCGCCGTCGACACGGAGGCGATCACAGGAATCAATTTTGGCAGTTTGCAGGGTTCGAGCTCAGTGCTGTTCGGGAGCGTAAAGGCTGATACGATCTATGCCTGGAGCGATGCGCAGATCCTTCTCAAGGTGCCCGCCTCTGCCGCGTCCGGCAATATCAGCGTGACTGTCGGAGGAGTTGTGAGCAATACCGCTCCGTTTAAGGTTCTGGGCAGTGTGGCCCCAGGCGTATCATTCCAAAATGATGTCTTTCCGATATTTCAATCCAAGGGTTGCACTGGCTGTCACGGAGGGACAAATAAATTATTCGTTGACTCGTACGCCCATTTAATGCTCGGGACCAGTCTTCACGGCCCCGTCGTTACGCCGGGGAACGGCGACGGGAGCGTCATCGTCAAGAAACTACGGGGCACCGCGGGATTCGGCGACCGGATGCCTCAGGGAGGACCGTATCTCGACGACGCTACCATCGGCAAAATCTCTCTTTGGATAACACAGGGCGCTCTTAACAACTAACGTCATTTTCAACAAGCAGGAGTCCAACGTAAATGAAGTTTTTTCTCCCCATCATTACCTTCGCAGTGATTGTTTGTGCGGTCAGCGCAGTCTCCCAGGAAAAGAAGAGTGTGCGAACGCCGCCGATATCGTTTTCAAAGGACGTATTTCCGCTCATAAAGAAACGATGCCTCCCGTGTCACGCCGTAGACAGTGAGAACCCGAGCGAACTGTACCTCGAGACGCTGGACGACCTCATGAAGGGGGGAAAGCATGGAACGCCGGTGATCCGAAAGAACGGGAACGAAAGCATCCTCGTGCAGAAATTGAAACCGACTCCCCCCTTCGGCGACCAGATGCCGTTGATGACCAAGAAAAAACTAACGGACGATGAGGTTGAGATATTCCAGAAGTGGATCGACCAAGGTGCAAAGAAGAATTAACCTCGTTCATACAAAGAAAAAAGGCTTCGGAGAATTCTCCGAAGCCTTTTTGTTTTTAACAGCCGTTGAACAGAGTAGTGGATGAAGGATCGGTTCCTTTCATCCAATACTCCTTTGCAGCTATTTCATCAGTACCATTTTCTTCGTTGCTGTAATCCCTGTGCTGGTCGTCAGTCGGTAGAAATAAACCCCCGAAGCATACTTACCTGCATCGAAGACTACCCGGTACGATCCGGCGGGCTTTGAATCGTCGAGCAAAACGGCAACTTGTTGTCCCAGCACATTGTAGACTTTCAGCGACACTCTTGCGCCCGCGTGAAGTGAGAACGAGATTGTCGTAGCCGGGTTGAAGGGGTTCGGATAATTCTGGTCTAGCTGGAATGAAGCCGGCAGCTGAGCCGATACTTGCTCGACAACGCCCGTTGCCGTTTGACCAGCATTGTTAAATTGTCCGCGGATCTCGCCGCCAGGATTTGCCGTGGTGTGAACGTTGATATAGATCAGACCGTTCACGAGATCACGAAGGAGAGCATCTGTCAACGGCTGAGAGGCGTCTGTCGGCGACCAAGTGCCGCTAGTGCTGTTGTTCGTAAACGTCAACGATTTGACGACGCCGCCTGCTACTCCGGCCGCCCCCAAATGAAAGTGTCCGGCATTGAGCGGGCCGCTTAAATCGGTAACGGTTGCAAGATACTTTATCACACCGTTGGTATCTATTCCGATGGCCGCCGTCCCGGTTCCGGGCACCGCGCCTACGGGTGACGGAACTTCATCCGCGCTGTCCATCGCTGCATAGAATCCTCTGCTCGTGGTCGGGTGCACTTGCCCCCTGATTTCCCCACCCGGATTTGCCGTTGTATGAACGTTAATGTAGAGACGTCCATTCAAAAACTCAGTGATCATCGAATCGGTGAGGGGCTGTGATGCATCGGTACGCGACCAGCCGCCTCTTGCAGTCCCGTTGACAAACGAGAGAGACTTCACGACTCCTGCCGCCACGCCGGTCGCGCCGTTGTGAAAGTGCCCTGCGTTGAGCGGTCCGCTCAATCCATTGACAGTGATGCTGTAGCCGATCGCCGTCCCCGTACTGTTCAACCAGACCGATCCTGTTCCCTTACCGGGAACTGCACCGGAGGGAGCCGGAATTTCCTGCGCACTATCCATCATGACCGTCGCACTGGACCCGTCGTTGATAAGCACCTGGCCGCGAATTTCTCCTCCCGGATTTGCCGCCGTATGAACGTTGACATACAGTCCGCCTCTAATGAGTGCGAGGAGCAAATTATCGGTCAGCGGCTGGGATGCGTCCGTTGTTGACCACGTGCCGGCTGCAGTCGTGCCACTTGTGAATACGATGCTCTTCACTACTCCGCCGGCAACCCCTGTAACTCCCGTGTGAAAGTGGGCAGCTGTGGCGGGGCCGCTGAGACCAGTGATAGTGCCGTTGTATAGGATGTGGCCATCCTGTTGAAAGACGACAGCAAAAGTTCCTTTCCCGGGAACAGAGCCGGTCGGCGCGGGAATTTCCTGTATGCTATCCATCGATGCAGTAAACGCAACGCCGGTCGTCAACTGCACCTGTCCGCGAATTTCCCCGCCCGGATTTGCTGTTGTGTGAACATTGACATACAACTCGCCGTGAAGCAATGCGGTTAAAAGCGAATCCACCAAAGGCTGTGTAGCGTCAGACGACGACCAGACTCCCGTAGCGGTGTTGTTAATAAACGTAAGACTCTTGACCACCGGACCTGCAACACCCATGGCTCCATAGTGAAAATGGCCGGCGTTCAAGTTTCCTGTCAGGCCATTAACGGTAATTCTGTATGCTAACTGGGTAGAGGTCGCGCTCCCGCTCAGATTGAATGCGCCGGTCCCGGTTCCTTTCGCAGCACCAGTCGGCGCTGGCACCTCTTGCGTGCTGTCCATTTGCGCATAGAAAGTTATTTGCCCGTACGAATCGGAACTAAACGCTAACAAAGCAACAAATGCGGCGAGTACAAAACCTTTCATGGAACCTCCTGCAGTTAATGGTAGTGCATCTTGGATTTAATAGGACTTAAATGTTCTGTTCTGAAAACTTTGCCACGGCAATGGCAGTATTATTCTAACAGCACCATCTGAAAAAAGGTTCTGCCGATATAACAGACGTGTGCTTTAAGTCACCGATGGCAGCCCCCTTTGTAGGCGAAATCTTTTATTATCTCAACTTCTCCAAGCAGCAACACAACCGCAGAACAAGATCTCTTTGTGGATTGGGGGTAAAAGTTTGCTTAGCAAACAAACGGGGAACTCGGCAGGTGATTTTGGTGAAGATCAAATGACTGGAATGAGGCGTTGGCCTGAGCAGGGGTGAGAAACGAAGCATAGATATTCTCAATTGGACTGGAAATTTCCTTTACACTTTTCGATAGGATAACTGAACCAGTCTCGTTGGATATGTCACCGTATTTGTCAACTCAAATGATTTTCTCGATTCGATCATCGTGAAGAGAGGCTTCCCTTTCCCAAGAATCAGCGGATGGATCGAGAGCTGCATTTCATCGACGAACCCATTGTTAAGGAAACTTGACGCGAGCAACGTTTCCCCGAACAATCAAATATCCTTACCGGCCCGGGACCTGGTGTCTATGACACGTTCCTCAATACCATTTCCAATAATTTCACCATTGGAGCCAGATCGGCCAGGATTTTGGAAAACACGTATTTCCGTTTGTCCTAAAAAGCATTCCGGTAAGATCGCATCAATACTTCAAAACTTTTTCTTCCAATGAAAATCGTATCCGTGCGCTGGAGGAAATTATGCATTCCGTAGTCCTGGTCTGTAAAGCACCAGTCAAACTCTCCGTTTGGTCCTTCGATAAAACCGTCCAGACTCACGGCAACGTTGAGTATTACTTTTCTCACGAAAGATTTCTCGCTTCATCCTTCTTTGGAACACCTGCTTCGCGCGAACAGATCCCGAAGTCGGATTTTTATCGGTTGCTCGTGCTTCACAGAGGGTTCTTCGCCCTCAAAGCCAAGAGCGTGACATCGTCTTGCTGCGGTTTCCCGTTCGCCCATCGCTCTCCCAGCTCGGCGAGTGAGTTAATAATCTCTTGCGGTTTTTTGTGTCCGATCTCTTTCAAAAGTTGTTCAATGCGAACGCTTCCAAGCATTTCTTCGTTCTCATTGAACATCTCAGGCAACCCGTCGCTCATCAGAACTATCGTGTCACCGGATGAAAGATCTATCGTCCTCTCTTCGTAAGGAAAATCACTGAAGGCTCCCAGCGGCATTCCTTTGAGCTGGATTTCTTCCACTTGATGGGTCGCGGCGCGGTAGACAAAGGGGCAAGGCATACCTGCAGATGCCACAAACGCGGTCCGGCCTTTAACACGACAAAGCAACATAGACATGTAGAGCGAACGCATCTTCAGCTTCTTGAGGTTCGACGTCATGTTTTCAAGAATTTCCAGCAAATCCGAGAGATGTGAAAAACTGTTAAACAAACTCTTTGCAGCAACGACCATCGTACCGGCTTTGAGGCCGTGTCCGGTCGCATCGCCGAGAGCAACCGTCAGCGTGCCGCTGTCGGAGACCGAAAAGTCATAGTAATCCCCACCCACCTCGGTCGCGGTCTTCATAAGCACAGCGATGTCGAGTCCCGGAATTGCCGGCAGAGAGACCGGGAGCATTGAAAGCTGAAGCAATCTCGCTTCTTCCAGCTCCTTTGTTTTCCGGGCATTGTCAGCCTCAAGGACCCTGCGAGAAATTTCCATTTCGCGAGCCACACGTTGCTCGTTCTCGATGCGTTGAGCAATTTCTTCGGCAAGCCGAATATTCTCAAGTGCTGCCGCTGCTTGAGTCGCGATTGAAGAGAGTAGCCGTTTGTCTTCTCCCGAATATGGTTCTTCCGATCGTCGCAATCCAAGGACAAGGAGGCCGCTTAAGCGTTTGCCCCGGGCCACCAGGGGCACCAGGCATTCAGGCTGAAGGGCTTCAAGATTGGAGAATGGATTCGCCTGACCCTTGAGGGCTGAAGGAAAATCAAACGGCTCTCCGCGAGATGTCAACGTATCCAGAAGCGGCTGCGTTGGATTGAGCGCAAAGAGTGCAGGAGGCACGTCGCCCGAGATGCACTCGAATTTGCCCTCGGCGGTGCGTAAATAGATGATCAATCTGTTTGGCTGCAGCGCTTCGATGAGATTGCGATTAAGGAGTGTGGCGAGTTCTTTTCGGTCTGTCGTTAATGCCGACTTCTCCGCAAGATCTTCCAGGATCTGACGGGCATCGTACGCATTTCGAAAGAACGCACGGTCTATTCTTCCGCTCACCCGCCGATGAATCTGGGTCCCTCCCCACAAAAGAAGAGTCCCGAAAACAGAGCCAAGCGCCACGGCAGCCGGCTGGGTCAGCTGAACGATAGGCTGAAGATACCCGGCGAGGGATAGTGCAAAGAGAAGAATCAAACCGATACTCGCGAGAGAAAGAAGAAAGGTGAAGCCGCGCTGAACCATTAGGTATCTGGCGCTTCGCTTTAGAAGAACCGGAATCTCAAGAACTCGGTGCCGAACTACCGCGTACGCAAACGAAAGCGGAAGAAGAAACAGCAACAACACCATTGTCGTGGCAGCCCAATTCGGAGTCTGGAAACCTGTAAAGTTCTCTACTGCCGACTGGATGAGAACCGGAACAACGGCAGCCCCTGATCCCCAGAGTATCACACGAATTTTGCGCCGAACTTCCGTGGTGTGGGCGCGGACAAAATTTATTGTAAGGGAGATAAGTCCTAATGTGATGAACGCGAAAGAATAGATGAAGGTGATTTTTTTCGAAAGGCTTAATCCCATCATCTCGTGAAACGGAGGGGGAAGCCACATCTCGCCCACCCGAATCCCAGATATTGCAAACGTTGCGCCGAAAAATATCGCGGTCCATTTTAACCACGGAACTCGGCGGTCGATGGGCGATCGGTCGGGGAAGACCGCAAAAAAGAAGTAGAATAGTGGGCCGATGAGGCTGCTGAGAATCGTCCGGTAACCCATTGCGAAAACCTGAAGCCCCGGCGATGCCACGGCAAAATTATTCGTTGGACCCGGCGCCGCAATGAAACTGCCGAACAGGAGGGCCAGCAGCCATGCCATGGGATCTTCAATACGCAGAAAAAGCACTGTCAAGCCGACGAGGACGAACGGAATGGGGAACGAGTTGCGGATCTCGTTTGCGAAGTGTTCAAGGTTTCCTTCGCCCGTCATTGACTGCCGTAAGCGAAAAACGGCGTTGACAAGCATTTGCTCGCGTTGGCCGGGGCGAGCAATGAGAAGGTGAACAGTATCTCCCGGATTGTTCTGATTCCAAACAAAGTCTAGATATTCGGGGCCGGGGATCTTTATCCCGTTCATGGCAAGAATTCTATCTCCGTTGAGCAACCCTGCCCTTTCGGCTGGACTTCCGGCGTACACAGATTTTACGAGATAGGCCGACTCCGATTTAACGAAGTCGTTGCTGAAACCGAGCTCAACGCGGGTCATGAGCCTCGAGCGCGTGTCCACCATCCAGAGTATACTGTAAAGCAGGGTTGCCGTCGCGTAGGCGAAGGCTGCGAAAATAAGGAGAAGGCGCAAGCGCCGATCCCGATGAAGAGTTACCGCGTTGCTTTCCATATTTAAGTCCCCGTATTCCCTTCTCGCCGTGTCCCCACTCCAGTGGTCGAAGCAATAGCCGAGTCTTGTGGCCTCTTCCCCCAGGGGGTAAAACACATATAATGATTCAAGGCCGGCTCCTAACGATGCCGGTGCCCGAGACTGTTTGATGGATGGCGGATGGATTGCCCGAATAGGTAATCACGCCCGATCCTGCGATAGTGGCAGAGAAATCATTCGTGACAGTAACTTCAATGTTCCCGGCGCCGGAGATTGTTGCAGAACAACTCGACGAGATAAGACCAAAATTGTGAATATCTCCGGCTCCATCGATCTCGATCGTCTCGGAAGTTGCCCTCCCCTTCAATGTCATGCTCCCCGCTCCGGTGATCTTGCAGGCAATGGCCTCGGTCTGGATAGAATCGCTTGTGAGAAATTGGCCGCTCCCGACACATTCCAACAAATTGACCGTTTCCATGGAGGCGTGGATGTTTACGGTGATGTTATTGTACGATCCATCCTTCAAACTCACTATGAGTATTCCATTTTCGACAGAGGTCGAGAGAAGGCCGATGATGTTGTCATCCGTCTGTACGGTGAGAGCTTGAGTACTATCCTGGGTGATAATAGCATTGCCCGTTCCGACAAGACGTATACCAGTAAATGGAGCGACGGTGCGCTCCTCCGATACGAGCTTCCCCGAGCCCACAATCTGATCGGCGTTTGAAACGCTGTTGTTATCTGAACAGCCTGAACCCAGGAAGAGAGCTATGAAGAGCGCTGTTAAAGATAGAAGTTTCATTTTTGATGGATGCATAGGGGCTCCTTATCTGTCTGTGGGAAAAACTTCGTTAAAGGAAGTCAAACCGGCAGAAATGTTACTGCCCATTGTGGAAAGAGAAATCACTCCCTCGCCGCAATCATCAGAGCATGCAACTCCTAATGTAGAATCATACCCGAAAGAAACGTCAGGTCCGGTTCCTTCGATTAGGCCGTATGTGAATACGGCAAGGTCGAAGCGAGCGGGAGTCGAACGCGGGGGAAAATGATAGGCAAGCGTTGCGTAGTCTCTGAAAGAGCTGCTCGAGGATCTCCACCGGTCGCGGACAACCGAAAATGGCAGTCTCGACCCCGTCGTGCAAGTCAAACAGCGTGAAGTGATTTCTCGTACCCATACGATAATATAGGAACTTTGATTTCTATTCCACCATGACGCAAATCAAGTTTCAATAAGGGCTTACGGAAAAATGAAGTCTACTGTTTCAATCCTATCTATTTAGAAATTACCATTTGATAGATCAGATGGCAGTTTAAAGGCAGAGTCCTTCGTCAACATCAGCGGCTTTTCAGCGTTGTGTTTCCAATCTCCAATAACTTGTTCACTGTTGCCCAATTCCTGGTTGTAGCGACTACCCCAAGTTTCTTCTCGATGAAGGTGT
>CAYYHS010000001.1:18205-31107 GCA_964471785.1 uncultured Chitinophagaceae bacterium | reverse complement strand
CCATTGACGAGGTAACGAACTATAGCGATGTCGATGTGATGGCTCCATCATCCGACGGGCAGACGATCGTTTTTCTTCAGGACGGGTATCTCCATCTCCTCAATGTTGCGAGCGGGGAAGTGAAGAAAATTTCCGTCGAGTGTCCCTCCGACCGATGGTCGCTTCGGACAAAAACAATCAATCCGAAAGAATATCTTCACAGTGCACGCACTTCTAACGACGGCAAGAAGGTCGCGATCGAAGCACGAGGCGACATCTACATTCTTCCGGCCGAAAAAGGGGAAGCGCAGAACCTCTCCAGTTCGCCGGGCACCCGCGAAAAATACCCGCAGCTTGCTCCCGATGGAAAGACTATTGCGTTCATTTCCGACAAGAGCGGAGAGTACCAGATCTACACGCAGAGCGTCACCGGTGGAGCCTGGACACAGTTGACGACGACGCTTGACCGGACGCTCTACCATTTGGAATGGTCGCCCGACGGGAAGAAAATTCTTTTTGGGAACAAAGACTTCGCAATCTTTGTACTGGATGTCGCATCAAAGAAGCTGACGAAGGTCGATGAATCCAACCAGCTGAAGAATGATGAATTTTTCTGGGAGGTGAGCGACTATAGCTGGTCCCCGGACAGCAAATGGATTTGCTACAGCTTGGTGCAATACAATAGGAACAGCCAGATCTTTGTCTATAATCTCGAGCAGGGAAGAAAATATGCCGTGACGGATGATTTCTACGACAACCTCAATCCATGTTTTGACCAGAACGGCGATTATCTCTATTTCCTCTCGAGCAGGAACTTCGACATCGCAATGGATTTTTATGAGGACAACCATATCGTTCGCACTCCGCAGTCGGTGATGGCTGTGCAACTAAAAGACGGCCAGAAGCCGCCATTCATGGAGTCTGAAGAGAATGATGCGAAGAAGAAGGAGGCGCAGCCTCTTCAGATCGACGTCGAAGGGTTACAGCAACGGACATATCCGCTTCCTGTTGCGGCCGGAAATTACTTTTACCTGAGAGCGGGAAAAGGCAAAGTGGCGTGGTGCTCGGTCGAACAGTTTACGGAAGATGAGTACGAAGAAATATTCAAGCCCGGCGGCGCAACAAAATGGCAGCTGATGTTGTACGATATGGGGGCCAAGAAAGAAGCGACTCTTTCCGACAAGATCCGCGACTACGATGTAAGTCCAAACGGAGAGGAACTGACTATCCGAAAGGAAAACGACGTCTGTGTAACGACGTTTGACAAGGCGTTTTCATCCAAAAGTGCGGGTGAAAAAGTAAACCTTAGCAGCATGCTCTATACCCTCGATTATCACCAGGAATGGACTCAGATTTTCAACGACTGCTGGCGGTGGTACCGGGATTTCTTCTACGATCCGAACATGCATGGGCGCGATTGGAAAGCCATCGGCGACCGATACCGGGCGTACATCTCCGGCATCAGCTCGCGCGAAGACTTGAATTGGATTATGTCGCAAATGGTGGGCGAACTCTGTGTCTCGCACACGTACATTTCCGGCGGCGACAATGGAGCATCCTTTACCCCTCCTCCGGTGTACACCGGTTGGCTCGGTGCCGACCTCGTTGCCGATACGAAAGCGGGGTTCTATAAATTTGAAAAAATTTACAGGCCCACGGAATTCAATGCCAACGCGACCTCGCCTTTGGCCCGGCCGGATTTTGATGTCCAGGAGGGATATTACCTGCTCGCCATCAACGGAACGGAACTCAAGGTTCCGGATGACTATAATAAGTATCTTCAGATAAACAGCGGGCAAAAAATAAGCATTACCGTCAATGCGAAACCGACCATGCAAGGAGCAAAAGTCTTCGAGGTCGAGCCGATCAGGAATGACAACAGCCTTCGCTATTTCCGCTGGCTTGCAGACAACATCAAGAAGGTCTCGGACGAGACAAATGGTAAAGTCGGTTACATGCACATCACGGCGATGGGAGCTGGCGGGATGGGAGAATTCGATAAATTCTGGCGTGCGTTCCGGTACAAGGATGCGATGATTATCGATGTTCGCCGCAACAGCGGGGGGTGGACTGAGTATTTTCTCATCGACAAGCTCGAGAGAAAAGCCACCGCCCAGAGCGCCCTCCACGGCATGGTGCCACTCCGTTACCCTGGCAGCACCTCTGTCGGAAATTATGTTGTCATTTCAAACGAGAATAACGGCTCCGACGGCGAAGCATTCCTGGAAAGTTTTAAGGCGCGAAAACTTGGGACGATCGTCGGCACAACTTCGTGGGGCGGTTTAGTCGGGATTCAGAACACTCAACTGACTGTTGATAATGGCAAGGTGGAGCAATCGAACACCGGATTTTATGGTGAGAACGGAAATTGGCTTATCGAAAATCATGGCGGCGATCCGGATGTCATGATCGACAACGACCCCGGAAGCGTGATGGCGGGAAAAGACCCGCAGCTCGAGAAGGCGATCGAGGTGGCGTTGAAGAAAGCCACGGAGAATCCGTTCAAGTTTCCCCCAGTGCCCCCCTTCACAAAACCGTGACCGGAGCGAGTCTCAGCCAACAGGCGAGGAGAATATCCTCGCCTGTTTCGTTTTTAGCCCGACCCTAGCAGGTTATCAAGAATGAAAGCCTCAAAAACGCAAAGATGAAAATAGATATTGCTTTTCTTTTCCAGCTCAACGGTTCTGCTTCGCCACCTTTGCGTCTTGGCAGCTCATCTTTCATTCACTAATGGTTTTTCATCACCCTGCCGGGCCGGTTTCAATGACTTTCTGTTTTCCGCAGTGCCCGATAACGCAGAAGCGCTTCGAGAAAGTAGTAGTCAGCAAAAATCGACGGGACGTCGACATTGCTATTGAGGGGAAAATATTGGACGGAGTGGGTAAGCAGGCAATGAGTGTTGAGTCCGTCCGTAAAATAGGGAGAATGGCAGAGGGAAGAAAGCATCGCCTCTGCTCCCGTTCGATAGTGTTCTCTAAGTGTATCATTCTCGACATAACCGAGTAGTTCAAGCAAGGCCGAAGCGGCAATAGAGGTCGCCGAGGCATCTGGATGATTCAGCTCGGAATTAAAATCCCAATTCGCCACATGGTCCGCCGCCAGATGGAGTAAGAAATAGTCTGCAAGCTTCTCGGCTGCTTCCAGAAATTCTTTGTCTTTCGTATACCGGTAGGCAACGGCCATTCCGTAGAGGCCCCATGCTTGTCCTCGTGACCACGTTGTTTCGTCGCCGGCCCCCTGCAAAGTTCCCCTGTTGATTATCTTTCCGCTGACACTATCATATCGAACGATGTGGTATGTCCCTCCGTCAGGGCGGATAAAGTCGCGGCAAACATTCCTCGCATGGCGAGTAGCGGTCTCGGTATAAGAATGCGGCCCTCCGTTCTGCGCAGCCCAGAAAAGAAGATCCAGATTCATCATGATGTCGATGATGACCGGAAACGAATTCTGTAAACTTGCTCTATCCCAGTTTGAACTTAAACATCCGATTTTCGGGTTGTAGCGTTTAGACAATGTGGACGCTGCCGTCAGCATAACGTCTCGATAGGCCTTGACCCCCGGGCCAATGCCAAGCCGGAGGCCGTTGCCGAAGCTGCACATGAACCTGAAACCAAGGTCGTGCGTATCACGGTTGAGCGCTTCGTGCTCAATCGCAGCCGTCCAGGTGATTGCCCATTGCTCGAACCGCGTATCGGCGCTTGCCTCATACGCATACCAAAGGCATCCCGGATAAAAGCCGCTAGTCCAATCATCGGATCCCTTCAATTTCCACGACAGCTCGGGAGTTCCATAGGTAGGGTAGAGGGTGGAATCGCGAACCTCTTCAATGCTTTTCTCGAGGTGAAGAAGGGAGACCTTCAGAGAGTTCTCGACGAGACTATCGAGCGTGCCGGCGCAATAACAATTTCGCGCAAAACAGAACGATAGGAACGCTAGGAGAATTATGCTGAGAAGGCTCCCGGATTGACCTCCCCGCGCCCGAAAAGGTACAAGCTTCCTAGGGAGAAAGAAGCCTAATTTAGTTATTGATCTTAAGGTCATGATTGGGTACTTTTGCAGTCACATTCAGCGTTTGTTGTTACATCAATGTTGATTCATCTTCATGAAAAGAATTCTTGTCGTCGACGATGATCCGGATGTCCGCAAGCTCTGGAACATTGTCCTCTCGAAACAGGGGTACGAGGTCATTGAAGCGGAAGATGGTTCTTTAGCGCTTGATCTTGCAAAGTCAAAACTGCCGGATCTTGTCATTAGCGACGTAATGATGGAGAATCTAAACGGGTTTATGTTGTACGAGCTTCTACGCGAGGAGCCCTCGACGAAGAACATTCCGATGATCTTTGTAACAGGAGAAGCGCAGAAAGCCGGTGCCTGGGCTTCGGACCCAGCCGTCGCCTACCTTGAGAAACCTGTCGAGCCTCAAGAATTGCTCGCTGCGGTCAAAAAGAAATTGAAGTAATTACGTCTGCCTCGATCCTACAACGGTAAAGCCTCCAATTCAGGTCAAATCCGGCCCAAACAATGTGAGCGTGGCAATAACGTGCACGTTGATCGATTCTGAGATTACCCTTATCGCTGCGGTTGATCTTCGTCGCAATTGTCGCGTTCGCGGATTAGCAGGTCAATATTTGCCTGCACACTTTTTATAATAACCGACAGAATTTTCTGTTCCTTGTTCCACACTAATCCTTCTCCTAGGATGCGCGCCTTTTCCACAGAGCTCACAAACTTCAGCACTCGATCATTAACGTTCATGCAAACAGGGCGTGATAGCCCGTGAAATTCAATACGATATACGCGCGTTGATGGAGCCCCTTCGTACGACCCGACCGCCGGACCGATATCCAGAGCCATAATAGATTGGATGAACGCGAACCTGGTCGTCCGCATTTCCCTTCTTGTCCTGTAGTATTCCGACCTCCCGTCGTCTTCGTAAAGCGTAAAACTTCCGTCTCTTCCGGTATACACATGAATCGTCAGAGAATCTTTGTGGACGAAAGCCGTGGAAAGAGCCAGAGGAGCCATGGGGATGATTGAACCCGCTTTAATAAAAAGCGGCAGCAGGTTTTGATGTGACGTGCAGATGCATTCTTGATTTCCTGCGCGGACCGAATCGCTCCAGAAATCATACCACGTTCCTTCGGGAAGCCAGACAGTAGTCCTGTTCTCGGGCGAGCAATCCGGAGCCACAAGTATTTCATCTCCCCACATGTATTGAAGATCATGCGTCCATGCCCGTATATCGGATTGGTAGTTAATCACCATCGCGCGGGCGATCGGAATTCCCGTCGTTGCGGCTTCATGTGCGCAGCTGTAGGTGTACGGCATGAGCTCGTATCGCAAGTTTCCGTACACGCGAGCGGCTCGTTGGGCTTCGGGACCTCTGTCCAGCGGCCAACGGGATTGACCCATGCCGTGAGGCTTCCAGAATGGAGAGAAACTGCCGAATGCCATCGACCACTTGCAGTAGAGAGTGTCATCGGGACCCCGCGTGTTCTTCCAATCATAAAAGCCTCCGGCATCATGACCCCAGAAAGGAAATCCGGAGAGTCCCGCTAGCTGCATCCCCCTGATCTGCGATCTCATCTCTTCGTACGTCGGCTCGATGTCGCCGCTCCAGAGCGTTGCGTATCGTTGGGCACCGGCTGTCATCCCGCGGACCCAAACAAACGGCCGCTTTTCCGGCGCAAGTTTTTTGTCCCACCCTTCCTGCACTAACGCCTTGGCAATGAGAAAGAACCAGTAATTCTTCATCTCCTCCCAGGTACGTCCGTTGCCAAGCCTCATCGACAATGGTGCTTTTCCAAGCTCGTCGAATTCGTCGATCCAGAGCGCGTCCCCCGGATAACCTAATGAAGTGTTAAGTGATTTCTTCCAATGCAATCTCCAGAACCAATCCCGTACCTCCGGCCGAGTAAAGTCCGGCGCACTTTCGCCAAAGTCGATGCTGTCCGACGCCGGGATGTTAAAGGAAGGCTTCCACTCCTCGCTTGCTTTAGCGATGCAGCGGTTAAAATCGATCGTCACCAGAAGTCCGTTTGTCTTCACCCACTGTTCGTACTCACGCGGATCGGGAAACCGCGTTGCGTCCCACTCGAAGTACGACTCACACCGTTTGCCGCCGCCCGCTCTCCAGCGATTGTCATTAATGAGGTGATCAATCGGAAAGCCTGCATTTCGGTGCTCTGTTACTTTTTGCTTCCACCAAACTTCATCGGATGGAGCGGCAGAGTTTTCGTCATTTCCCTTGTCCGAGAGAGCAAGCCCGAAAATTGCGAGAGGCGGCAGTCGGGGTTTTCCGGTCAGCTGTGTGTATCTGTCGATCATGCGTGTGAACGAAGGTCCAATGATGAGAAAATAATCCATCCGGCCCTCCCCCTGAATGGAGATTTGGTACAAGGTATCTTTTCCAAAATCGAACGCATTTGGGAATGTACTGTTGAGAAAAAGGCCATACCCTTTCGACGAGAGATAGAACGGAACGATGAGCGGAGCTTGGTCACCGTGCGAATCCCCGTAATTGCGCCGGAGCAGTTGACCCTGAAGATCGAGGCGGTCCGATCGTCCGAAGTACCCGTGCCCCAGCCCCGTAAAATGTTCCTCCGAATTGTAGACGAAGTGCGAGCAGATTGAATTTTCATTCCATGTGACCCCGTCGTTATCCTGCAACAGTGGGATATTTTGTCCCCGTTGAAAGAAGGTGAGACGAACGGGCGACTTTGTCACTTCGACTACAATTCCGTCGTCAGCTTTGGTCTGGAGGGAAAAATATGTTTCGTGCTCGGTCAATTGCAGCGTTCCCTTCCAATCATGCGATTCGACCATTTCGTAACGATCGTCCGGAAAAAAATCTTCCCCCTGACGAATGGCTTGGATGCGCACAATGTAGTCACCGTACGGTGTAATGCGAAGCCGCTGGCCGGAAGAAGTGGTGAAAATAATACCTCGCCCTTCAGCGTGGTGGGCGGCGCAGTTCGTTAACGTCTCGGCGCCGGAAAGATCGGCTTGAACGAAGGTCAAAAAGAAACAGAAGCTCAGGAGTTTTGCAGTCAAAGAATGTCGACAAAGCATCATACTCTTTCGTGAGAGGTCGTTCGATGACACAAGGCCTAAGAAACTGCCGATCGGAGAATAATAGCATGAAGAATGCACAAAAAAGTTAACTTTGTCAAAGCAAAGTCAAAGGGACCTCTTTATTCGACCTTTCAGTCTGGATCTCTCCGCTGTTCTCGGGATGGTTGGATTCGGGCGAGGAACTTGCCGGAGCGTATGTTTGGTGGGATCAGAAACAGGCCAGCAGAAGGACTAAGATTTCAACGCAGTCTTAATCCGATTGCGTTTCTCCGTATCGCGCAGTTTGACTTTTCCAGGCAAGCCTATTCCGCAAACCTTAAGATTTCAATCTTCTTCTTCGCGCAGTTCATGCTCAACAAACCGCTCTCTCTCACTGCGCAATAGTCGGAATTGCTCTTTCTGTCTCGGATTCAGCAGGCTTTCGATTTTTCTATTCGTTTCGTCGAGGAATGTTTCTCTGAAGCGGCGTTCCTTTTCCCTGTCGCCATGTGCCAGTTTAACCTGGCTCATGATCCTATCATGGGATTCTTTGATAAGCATAAGCATCTGTTCAGTTTGAGCACTGTCCAGATCAAGATCCCTCTGGAGCCGTTCGGCGTACTCATACGAGAACGCCATCGCGATTCCCAACGCTCCCCGGGTGCTGTCGCCGGTCGTCTTAACGGAGAGTTCCCGGTCTAACTGTTGCTGTTGCTGTGTCGTGAGCACAGCGGCAAGCTCATGCTTCATTGAATCGACGATTGTCGCCATCTCGGCATCGTGGTGATCGAACAGTACCATGATCCGGTCTGCCGCGCGTTTCGCAATTTCGTCGACTTTTCCTTTTTGGATGGAATCCGGATGAATTGCCTCGTCGACGCGAGAGAGAAAGATCTCTGTCCTTTCAATCGAATCGAGCTTTCGGTGACGGCCCTTTGTGAAGAACCCCCGGCCGACAGCGCCGAGGATCATCCCGATGATCAATGTGGCCAACAGTATGAGTGTCACTTTCAGTTTCGTCGTCATTCGAATGGCACCTCCAGAGTCAGAACCTGCTCGAGAGATGTGTGATGGATGCCTAACGCCGATTCCACCGAGAATGCATTTGATTCACTTACGTTGTATGCGCTCAGAAGAATTACCACAAGAACTGCTCCCGCAGCAAGCCTGCGGAAAACGGAGACAAAGTATTCGTCCACAGATGGCTCGGAATTGCGTAATCGCTGCAGAACCCTTTCAACGAAGAAGGAGTTGAATTTTCTTTCTTTGTTTGACCGAAGAGTTGATCGCAGAATCGAAAGTTCTTTTTCAGCCGATCGGAATTCTTCCGAGGCGGCGAGCGCAGCGTCGACGGCCTTTCGTTCCTTCTCTGTCAACGGAGAATCGAAAGAGCGGAGTAGCAAATTGTAAACCGAACTGTTCATCAAAAACCCTCCCTGTAATTGTGCAATGCTGTTTGAAGTTTCTTTTGCGCACGCAAAAGGCGCGAGAGGACAGTCCCGACAGGGATGCCCAATATTTTTGCCGTTTCTTCGGTGGAGTATCCTTCGACAAGGCGTAACGTCACTACTGCCCGAAATTTCGGATCGAGCGTTGTCATGGCACGCTCTATGATTTCCTTTTTGTCAAAATGATCAGAGGTATCATCGGCCGCGGGATTCTCAGCTTCGCTTTCCGGATCGGCTGCTTTGAAGAGGAATCGCCGCCGTTTGCGGCGGCGCAGTTCGTTCAACGACAAATTGATGGCTATGCGGGTGATGTACGTCCCAATCGAAGCCTCTTCGCGAAAATTCTTAAGAGCATTGTAGAAACGAATAAAAGTTTCTTGCCCGTCATCGTCTGCCTCATTTCCGGCGCCGAGCATGCCGACCACCGTCGCGGCAACTTTTGATTCGTACCGCCGCACTAATTCGCCAAAGGCCGCAACATCTCCATTGCGGGAGTCATGAAGAAGCTCCTCGTCGGTCCGTTGTTTCAGGTCTCGATGCAATGCTACCTATTAGACAATTTGAAAAAAGGCCTTATTCCATACCCCTTTTTGACTTTCCCCGAGAAGTGAATACTGCATGATACAAAAATTGGAGGAGGGAATAAAGAGGACGCGCCGTGTGTCTAAGTATCAAGTACGACAGATGCCCCAACAACTCCCCTTCACAGCGTCAGGAGCAACAGCGTCACTCCAACTTGATACAATCTTAAGTTAACGCTGACAACCGTCAGGCCCGGACGTTGTGGTTCACACGCTGCTTCCAGCGATCTCCCTTGCGTTAAGTTATCGAGAAGAAGAGAAGGCAGTAAGCCTTTTCTTGCGTGGTTCTGTAATTCCCAGGAATCTGCGGAGGAGGGGACGAGGAGGGAGAGGTTGTTTGCTATGAAGATAGAATTTGAGACCGTTGGCTGCTTTTGAACCACGATATCACTATTCGCTTAATAACAGGCACTTACCGAATCATGGATAGAAAAGAATTCCTTTCAACCCTGGGACTCGGTGCAGCAGCACTTGCATGTTCGTATTGTCTGGCCGGATGCAAGCCCCTTGATAATCCGATTACCGCGCCGACGAACGTCGATTTTACGCTTGACCTGACAAGTCCCGCCAATGCGGCTCTCAATAAAAACGGCGGCTATATTTACCAGGGCGGAGTCATCGTCGCACGGACGACGAGCGGTTCTTATGTTGCGGTAAGTCAGACGTGTACGCATGCGGGGGGTACCGTAGAATATATAGCATCCACCAACGATTTCTTTTGTCCCAGCCATGGATCAAACTTTGCGACCAATGGTTCCGTCGTCAATGGTCCTGCGTCGAGTCCACTCACTAAGTATGCAACTGTATTAACAGGAACGTCATTAAGGGTCCACTCATAAATAGGGGAATTGGGTGGAATGAACATTGCGATCAATTGACTAAGGATAAACAACATCTATGAAATATTATACTTACCTCCCTGCGATGGTTGTTCTGATGACAATCGTCGCCGCTCGACTGAACGCTCAGGATATTCCTTCGCAATTCGAAGTCGCGAATAAGCTCATTACCTCGCGTGAAGGCAATTATGCGGCGTTCGACCCAACCAATGATTTTTCTGCTTCACAGGAAGCAATTCCTTCACAATTCGATCTTGCACCTACGACTGAGGTATCAAGAGAAGTAACAAGTGATCAGGATTCGTTGGCTCAACCATCATACCGGAGGCTATTGCCCCTCAATATGAGTATCATGGAGAAGTGGATGTGGGGAGAGAATGGATTGATGCGCGAGACGGGAATTGTCGGCCCCCTTTCACCTCAGGAACGAAAAGGCGAATTGAATTTGCGGAGGACAATGCTGACGACTCATCAAATAGGTGGCTTTGTGACGCTGGCTTTCATGTGGTCTGCCGCATATTTTGGACAAAAAATTGTTGACGGGCATCCGGAGTATCGTCGCAACCACAAGGAAGCAGTGACAGGGACAATTATTACCTACTCGGCCACAGGACTTCTCGCCATTCTTTCCCCTCCTCCGCTAATCCGACGCGACGAAGTAAGCACAACTACGATACATAAAACCCTCGCATGGGTTCACGTGGCAGGCATGATACTTACTCCAATTCTTGGGGGTATGGTCATGCACCGGCATTCGACAAACCTCCAGATTGAACATTTCCACCAGTTTTCGGGTTACATAACCACCGCGGTGTTTACCGCTTCGATGATCACCGTAACTTTTTAGCGGGAGAGTAATGAAGACTATCGCAATAGCTGTATCGGCAATCGTGATCCTTCTCAGTTCTGCCGTTTCCGCTCAGCCCAAACAGCCGGAATTATCGAAGAAGGATTCATGGATGACGTACCGTTTGACGCATCCCCTCCATGAAATCGAGGCGACAAGCAAGGATGTTGAATATCATCTTGAGATCGATGCGGCGAAGAAAGAAGTTCGCGCAGTTTCTGCAGTCGTCGATGTAACGACATTCAACAGCGGCAACTCGAACCGCGATTCGCACGCGATGGAGGTCATTGACGCGATCGATTACCCCGAGGTAAACTTTACGAGCTCATCGGTTGTCCAGGCCGGCGACAGCCTGAAGATAGCCGGAAAGCTTATGTTCCATGGAGTCACACAGGATATCGTCATGATGGCACGGCCGCGGTGGGCATCCGATACCTTGGAGGTGAGCGGACAATTTGAATTAAGCCTCACAGCCTTTAAGATCGAGCGCCCTTCATTGCTGATGATACCGGTTCAAGATGCGTTACGCTTTGTGTTTGCCGCGGTGTTTGTGATAAAATAATTCCCCCTCCGCACTTCTGCTTTAACGACGTAAAATATTTTCGAGACTGGTCCCCGTTTATATTTGGGGGAATTGAAATGGCTTCGCTTTCCGGATGTTGTTACCACTCCGCCCCCCTCCTCTTGACCTTAGCGTCCCGAATAGGTACTTTTGGATCGTAATTCATAGGGGGAAGCCGCAAGTTCCGCAGTGGGGCGAAGAATTTTCCAACAAGAAGAGTCACACCGGTCCATGTCAAAAAAGAATCTCCCCGCCTCCATTCTCGTTGTGGATGACGAGGCCTCCTACCGTGAAATGTTGACGGCCCTTCTGAAGCCGGAAGGATATTGGGTTGAGACTGCGAGTGACGGGGTCGAAGCGATTAATGCTCTGCAGAGCTCAGTGTTCGACTTAGTTCTACTCGATATAAAGATGCCAAGAGTCGACGGCATTGAGGTCCTCCGCTTCATTCAGGAGAGCTGCATTTCAACGCAAGTCATCGTCCTGACCGGTGTGGGAGACATACGGATAGCAGTGGAGTGCATGAAGCTCGGTGCCTATTACTACCTTACGAAACCATACACGGCGGATGAACTTAATGCGATCATTGAACGCGCACTCGAGCGGCGGCAGCTCCTGATCGAAAACAAAGTGATGAAGACCGAGCTCTCCCGTCTCGCATCCTCATCCAACCTCATCGGCAATAGCCCGGCTTTTGTGCGGGTTATCGAACTCGCGAGCAAAGTAGCCCCGACCGACTCCACCGTGCTCATCGAAGGTCCGAGCGGGACCGGCAAGGAACTTGTCGCAAATTTCCTCTACAAGAACAGCAAGCGAGCGGACAAACCTTTTGTAGCGCTCAGCTGTGCTTCGATACCCGATACCTTAATAGAGAGCGAACTCTTCGGACACGAAAAAGGGGCGTTTACCGACGCATCCGCAATGCATCAGGGATTGGTGGAGCTGGCATCCGGAGGGACACTTTTTCTTGACGAGATTGGAGAAATCAGTCCTGTCTTCCAGCCGAAACTTCTTCGATTTATTCAAATGGGAGAGTTTCGAAGGGTTGGCGGAAACAAAACGCAGAAATCCGATGTCAGGATTATTTCCGCAACAAACAGGCATCTTGCCGATGAGGTGAAGGAGGGAAGGTTCCGCGAAGACCTGCTGTACCGCCTCAATGTCATTACCATTACTCTTCCATCCCTGCGTGAGCGGAAGGAAGATATTTCGTTGATCGCCAACGAAATAGTCTCTAAGAGTCTGAAGAACCGGACGCCGAAGAAACTTCATCCGGACGCGATCGAGGCGTTGATACGATACGATTGGCCCGGCAACGTGCGTGAGCTCGAAAATGTACTGGAACGTGCGGCCATCCTTTCTTCGGATGATTATATCCGCCTCAAAGATCTGGCCCTTCCGCGCAACAATTCGGCCGATCGTCATGTGCCGGCCGGGAGTGATAAAGTGGGGAGCGCCATCTCGCTTCGTGAGCTCGACCGTCACCACATCGAAGGAGTTCTGCAGCACGCGCAGTGGGACAAGAATCTTGCCGCAAAGATACTCGGAATCAGCTTGAAAACCCTCTACACCAAAATCCAACAATACAACCTC
>CAYYHS010000001.1:0-18105 GCA_964471785.1 uncultured Chitinophagaceae bacterium | reverse complement strand
GCCTCTAATACTTGTACGCTTCCCTGTAATGAAGTATCGGGAAATTCATTGACACCCGGCGGGTATAGTACCCGGTCTGAACGAACGGATAGGTAAGAGGAGGGCTGTCGCCGTCGACGTAGGTTACGGCGACGATGCCGGCGGAGGGGGCGAATGCCGACCAGATCACCGGAAATATTCTCGGCGTGGCAGGGTCGACATCATATTTGAACTCGATCCGCTTGAAGTCCGACGGAGCGAATTTCACGGTACGGGAAGTTGTGATTCCGGTGTCGAGTTCAACGTCGTAGGTGTATGAAGACGTATTTCCTAATTGAACGTTGAGCGCGTAGCCGAAGGAGTATCGGGGGCTTACATCGGAGAAGAATATTTTTTGATCGAGCGTCTCGGTTTCGACATTTCCACCGCCGAGAATCACCTCGCAGATTCCGGAGCGGTTGTGCCTTAGCGCCTGAACATAACTGTAGGTCAAGTGCGGCCCCGAAGTCGACAATGTCGTATCATTTTGGTCCGTAGGAGAGACAGTGATATCATGAGTCGCCTGATCCCGACTGATCCAGAGATCGGGGACATCTCCCGGGTGGACGTCTTCCTTCACAACATAGGTGGAGCCGGTAAACGCTGTGACGATATCGTAGACGCCGGGAGGAACAAACGCACAAAGGAAGGTGCCGGTCGGATTAAAATAGTACACATTGCTCTTCTGGTCGTGGATGACGACCTGGAAGGGCGTTTCGTTGAACGAAATCTGAAATACCGACCCTTTGAAGAAAAGATATGGCACAATGAGAGTGTCTGAATTTGACACCGCGAAGATATTGCCGCTATATCCTTCCGGGAAAACAGGGTTATCGGGGAGTGCAGAATTGTCTGCGGTCAGTTCTACGACAAAACTCCCCGACTCGTTCGCATCGACCGTGAGACTCGGGGGAAAGCAGTTTACAGTGATCCCCGCGTTAGCCGTCTGAACCTTGAATAGATAGGTTTTCGCGTATGGCGAAAAGTTGGAGATGAACAAGGTGTCGCTCTTCGTCCATTTGGCTGTTGATGGGTTATCGAACCCGAAACTAAGCGATGCAGGAGTGATGACGCCGGCGGCAGCCGCAATCTTCATCGTGTCGAGTGTTCCTCTCCCTTCTGCAAAAATCGGAGCGCCAAGATCCTTTGTGGATGCTAAAATGGCATCGCGTATTTGTAAGGCGCTCCACCCGGGGTGATTCTGTTCCAGCCGTGCGGCCATTCCTGTCACATAAGGGGCCGCCATCGACGTCCCGCTCATCGTGACATATCCCCCGTTCATTTTTGCTGAGAGGATAGCTTCTCCCGGTGCGACGATGTCTGGTTTGAATCCGTAGATCTTGTTCGAAGGCCCTTTCGAGCTAAACGAGGCTACTTTATTATGTGCATCGGTGGCGCCCACAGTGAGAGCTTCCCGTGCTGCGCCTGGGGAGTCGATTGTTCCATAACTGCCGTCATTGCCGGCAGCAACAACGACAACCACGCCAGCCTCAACGGCAAGGTCGACTGATCGCGAAAGAATGTCGTCGGGATCTCCGTCGGGTGTGCCTAAGCTGAGGTTGATAATTTGAACGCTGTCCCTGATAGCTTGCTCGATGGCAGCGATGACCATCGATGTGCTTCCATTCCCCTGTGCATCGAGGACTTTATACGCGTAAAGTTGAGAGCCCGGAGCGATGCCCTTAAACGTGGTAGAGTTGCCCCCTATGATGCCGGCAACATGGGTGCCATGACCGTTATCGTCGATCGGGTCGGAGTTATTGCCGACAAAATTGTAGCCGCCGGCAACCGTGAATCCCGGTCCGAATCCTCCTCCGAATGCTTCGTGCAAATAATCTATGCCGGTGTCGATCACGCCAATTCGTATACCTTTTTTGTGCAAAGAGTCGGTGGTTGTTTGGATGGCAGGTAAATCGTTCCCCGACGAGCCTTTCAGAGCCAGGGCACGTACTCCTTTGTCTTCGTAGATATTCTTCACTCCCGGCAATTGAGCGATCGCACCGATGGCTCCTCTCGGCGTTGTCAATGAGACCGCATTAAGAACTTCGGAAAAATGATGCGAGATAGTAACCGAAGGGGACACGGATGTTACGTTGTTGATGAAGGATGACTGCTGCTGAACTGCCATTGCGTTCTTTGCTCTGGATACCCCGATGGCTGATTTCCGGGGAGGCGACGACAGTTCTACAATAATGTTAACCCTATCGTTCTGGCGAATGCTGGTCGATGAGAGTGGCTTGATTCCCCGGAGGACTTCAAGAACGGCAGTGTTGGAGGAATATTTCTTAAGGCTGTCCGGGGCACCGATGTGTTTTACAATAAGGTTTTGCGAAACGGCAGTCTCCTTCAATGGTGCGAGGAGCGCAATGGCGAGAACAAGCAGGGCAAGATTTTTCATGTTCAACGGATGAGGATCATTTTTTTCGTTTCGATGGATTTGCTGCCGTCGTCGGTGGTCGCGAGAAGACGATAGAAGTAGGTCCCCGATGCGACGGGAGCGCCGGTGTCCGATATGCCGTTCCAGTGTGCATCGTAGGTTCCCGTGGATCGTTCTTCGTTCACCAACGTCGATACCTCTCTGCCGGTCACGTCGTACAATACTACGGAAACTTTGGCTTTCTTTCTAATGCTGAATCGAATTGTTGTCGAAGGGTTAAATGGGTTTGGATAATTCTGTTCAAGCGAAAAGTTATGGGCTACAGTTTCATCATTCTTTCCGACTGCCGATACGGAGTTTTGAATTCCTTCGACAACAAAAATTGAATCGCCCGTCTTCAAGGCGGGTGATGTAAATGCAAAGATCTTGTAGGCGTTTAGTACTCTGTTGCTGTCGATCGTAAAGAAGAGGCTTGCAGCGACTTTGTCGGAAGACTTCGCCGAAAGAAGATCAAAAGTCTGACAGTAGGAGACGGTTGCACTTACGAGGAAAAAGAGTGCGAGGGCCAAAGGTCTTATTGATCGTGATTTCTTCTTTTCCGGCCGTCCTGTTTTGATCTCTTCTCGTTTCATAGTTAGAAGAGGTGCAAACCAGAACCCAAGGAAGGTTCGAAAGTAATTTCGCTTGTAACCTGTTTGAGCGTATTGAGTTGTACAGATTAACGCTAAGCAGAAGATGACTCATGAAGACGTGCCATTTTGAAGCATTTCGGACGTATTTGAAAAAATTACAGAAGATGACAGAAGCCGCGGAGTGGGTCGATCAGGCCAGTTTCTGCTTGATTTCTTTGACCAAAAATGGAGCGCCCGGGAGAACAAAAATCAAATGCCCGAATGACCTAGAGAAGAATTCAAAATTGTAGAAATTACAATCGTTGAAATTCTGGAGAGGCTGAGAATCGCCTGAATTGGCGAGCTCTTCGAGATGATCCGATCTTGTTGGATCGCTCAGATATTCATGGGAATCTTGTCGAAGAGAGACAAAGCAATCCACTTTCATCGCGCCTCGCTGTTTTTAGCTTATTCAAAATTATTCCTTGACAAAGGAAATAATTAGAGATAATTTCACAAAGAGAAGTAGGGGACTGCTGCAATTCCGGCCACAGAAATGAATCTCCTGCATCGGAGGTAGCCAAAAGAGGGAGGAATTGGTTATTGTGGTTGCCGCGCTGATTATTCCGACATTCAGTCTACGTTTTACCCGCTCCGCATCTGGTGTTCCCTCCGGAAGTCTTGTTAAAGCCCATAGTCTTCTTACGCAGTGCGGGCCTCGAATTATCCGCAAGGAAAATCCTGTTACGAAGGAACAGCGGTACCGAACAGCTGCAC
This sequence comes from uncultured Chitinophagaceae bacterium, assembly GCA_964471785.1. Classification (GTDB taxonomy): domain Bacteria; phylum Bacteroidota; class Ignavibacteria; order UBA10030; family UBA8401; genus JAGVPT01. The sequence continues at coordinate 14,322 of CAYYHS010000001.1, read as the reverse complement.
ATATTTCGCGGCGCATCAATGAGGGGGAAAAACTCACTTTTGGTTTTACTGTAATCGTCTATCATGTGAAAGGATTGGGATTGGACTATGGCAAAGAAAGTAGCACTCGTCCTTAGCGGCGGAGGTGCAAAAGGCGCTTTTCAGTTTGGGGCAATCCAATACATCGAAGAGGTAATAAAGAAGAAATTCCCCCACTTCGATTACAGCATTATTGCAGGCGTTTCGGTCGGTTCGCTCAACGGGGGGATGCTCGCGCAAAATAGATATCACGAACTGAAATCACTATGGTCGACGCTCACTGATGATGATGTCTATGAAGGTAAGAGTACGCTCGCAATTATCTGGCGGCTACTTCGTGGAAAAAAATCTGCTCTGACAAACGATCCTCTCAGGAAACAACTACAGGCGAATTTTCATCTCCGTGATGTCGATAAAAAATACGACCTGCGCGTCGGAGTTGTTTCACTCGAGACCGGGTTGTATTCCGTGGTGAAGCCGTCGGATTTCATTACTGATGAAGAGTTCCGAAAAGCCATTCTTGCGTCAACGTCGGTTCCGATCGTTTGGGAACCGGTCGATGAGATTTCCCTGCTGGGAGGGAGACATCTTCGGAATCTTGTCGACGGCGGCCTCCGCAACATTAGTCCGCTCGGCGACGTGCTCGATGATAACCCGACCCATGTTATTATTATCAATTGCAGTGCGGCGAACCTTCCCTCCGATAGCAAGGCAACGAACACCATTCTCGATATTGCCAACCGGTCGCTTGCCGACATTGCGTTCAATGAAATTTTTAATTCAGATATCGATGAGTTCTTAACAATCAACCGGCTGGCCGCTCAGGCCAAAAGGAAAGGAGTCGCGCTCGTCAAGGAAAACGGCAAGCCGTACAAAGTTTTTAAAAATGTGGTGATCCAGCCCGTTAAAGATTTAGGCGACTCGCTTGATTTTTCCCATGATACAGTGATCAGGAGAATTCAGTTAGGGTATGAACATGCCGAGCAGCAGTTCAAAGGATTTGCGTTTCGTTGAATAATCAGGAGATACTTCGGAGTAGAGGGTCTAAGGAACGGCGACGTGATCCTAAGTGAAACTACAACAACAACCATTGAAGGAGGGCTCAATGAAAACGAAAATATCATCATCTCCGCATTCAACAGCGTTCGGCTGGATTCCGGATTTGCCGGACCATCGGGATCATCTCTATGCCGCGCCTGTAGAATGGCTGGCAAAACTCCCCGCAAAGGTGGATTTGCGGGCAAAGTGCCCGCCCGTTTATGATCAAGGGCAACTCGGAAGCTGCACTGCCAACGCCATCGCAGCAGCGATAGAATTTGACCAGATGAAACAGAAAACAAAATACTTTATGCCGTCACGGTTGTTCATTTATTATAATGAACGGGTGATGGAGGGGACAGTGAACTCCGACAGCGGCGCGCAAATCCGCGATGGAATCAAAAGTGTCGGAGTGCAGGGAGATTGTCCCGAGCCGCTCTGGCCTTACGATGTTGCTAACTTCGAGGACAAACCGCCGGCTTCCTGTTACAATACTGCGGTTATGCACAAGGCGATTCTGTACCAACGAGTAAGCCGGACTGCGAATCAAATGAAAGGGTGCCTCGCCTCCGGCTATCCGTTCGTATTCGGATTTACGGTCTACGCAAGTTTCATGACCCCGGCCGTGGCTAAGACGGGACATGCCGCGATGCCGAAACCCAACGAACAGCTCGAAGGAGGCCACGCGGTTCTTGCCGTCGGCTACGACGACGCCAACCAGTGGTTCATCGTGCGCAACTCATGGGGAACCGGATGGGGTATCAAAGGATACTTTACACTCCCGTATGCCTACCTGCTCGACCAGAATCTTTCGGACGATTTGTGGACGATCCGTGCGGTGAAATAAATAGAGTCTCCATTCTGAGATGTATTCTAGTGATTCCGGCAAAGTCATCGCGGGATCGAATTTTGGTGGAACAGCGGATTAAGGAATCTAGGGGGATTAGTTTTTCTTGCCGCTGTTCTCCATTTTGTCTGAGTGAAGGGATATAAGCAATAGAAGGGGAGAATTGATTTGTGGGCTTGAGTAATTGCCGGGGTTGATTTGGTCGAGGGGGCTTGGCTAATCGTCCCCCTCAACAACACTATCCGCATACGGGGGGAGCCGTGAAATACAATCCATCCAAACACCATCGCCATTCTATAAGATTGAAGGGATACGACTATTCTTCCGCCGGGGGATATTTTGTCACTGCCGTATTGCAGCACCGTGTCCCCTGGTTTGGGTTGGTGAACAAGAGTGAAATGCAACTAAGCTACGCTGGAAAGGTTGCGCAGCAATGCTGGGTAAATATACCAGATCATTTTCCGCATACAGCACTTGATGAATTCATTATCATGCCGGATCATATGCATGGAATTATATTCATTCTAGAAGATGAAAATGAGAATGGGAGTCATGAGAACAGTGAAGATGTTCAATTGAGAGATGTATCCGGTGGGGGCGTTCAATTGAACGCCCCCACTGAAGGCAATGTCCTCTCGAACGCCCCCACCAAAGGCAATGCCTCCTTGGACGCCCCCACTGAAGGCAATGCCCTCTCGAACGCCCCCACCAAAGGCAATGCCTCCTTGAACGCCCCCACCGCATGCATCGCCAAACCAAATGCCACCACATCAACGAGAAAAGACAACTACTTTTCAATTATTTCTCCCCAAAAGAAATCATTATCTGTGATCATTAGAACATATAAAGCAGCCGTTACAACACTTTGCCGCTTGGGTGGATCTTATGATTTCAATTGGCAGAGAGACTATTACGAACATATTATCCGCAACGAACATGAACTGATTGCCATTCGCAGGTATATTTTGAATAATCCTGCACATTGGCACGAGACTAAAATTGTTGGTGTTTAATCGATTGACACCCGACGAAATATCTTCTCGATCAACTTTGAGCACCATCACATTTCCTCTATCACATAAAGCTTATCCTTAAGCAGAAGAACAAGAAATACCAGCATGGTGGTAGGACTGTGCTGTTCCTTTCTATTGCCGCCCTTTCCGTATTGCCGATCATTACAGAATAGCAGAGCATATCAGACTTCGAGAAGAAAGAAAAGACCTCCGAGGGGTCGGAATATTGTTTATTTAGCTAACAACGTATCAACCTTGGTTTAATTCATCCATCTCATCTTAAGAAAGGATCAAGAGGAATGTTGAAAAGGCTACTCTGCATTCAGGCGCTCATGTGTGGCGTTGTCATGACTACGTCATTCTCACAGACTGTTCAGCCCTGGTTTGACTCTCCGCTCGACGGACAGGTCAACAGTATAGTCGTGAGCGGCAACAAGGCGTATCTCGGCGGAACGTTTACTAAAATCGGATACGCTTGCGGCACAGGCGCTTTTCTTGATACTGCCACCGCAAAACCCGATCGGACATTTCCCAAGTTGGACCCGGTGCAGGGAAGAGTGTACGCATCAATTTCTGACGGAAGAGGAGGATGGTACATTGGAGGAAATTTTTCGTACGTCGGCGGCCAGCTGCGAAAGTACTTGGTGCATGTTCGTCCAGATCATTCAGTCGATTCATGGAATCCAGCCCCCAACAGTTTTGTCCAGTGTTTATCTCTTGCAGGCAACCGATTGTATGTCGGAGGAAACTTTACAACTATTGCGGGGCAATCGCGCGGTTACGGAGCAGTGTTCGATACTGCAACCGGTAATCTCCTTGCATGGAATCCACAGACCGATAACGAGATCACTGCAATCCAACAAGTGGGAAACACGGTCTTCGTTGGGGGATACTTCAGCTCCCTGGGGGGCCAATTCCGCTTCCTCATGGGTTCGACCGACACCTCCGCAGGAAATGCCACGAGCTGGTTTCCGTTGAATGGGGGTCCGTCCGGAATCGCCTCTGTCTCTCAATTCATTTATGCAAACGGCTACATCTATGCGTGCGGTCCATTCAGTCAGATTAACAGCGTTGCACGATTGGCGCTCGTGAAAATGGATGCAGCCGGAAATGTTGTCTCCGGCTGGAATCCGGGCTCGACACTAACCGGGGGCTTTGCGGAGGTTTCCTCCATGGCTCTCGCTCATGGAAAGCTCTATGTCGGCGGCTCGTTCACAGCGATCGGCGGACAAACGGTAACAAACCTTGCTGTGATCGATACCGCGACGGGGCAGGCTTTAACATGGAATGCTGTACCAAACAACACGGTACGAACAATAGCAATAGCCGGTTCGAGGCTTTTTGTTGGAGGAGATTTTACATCTATTGGCGGGAAGAATATAAGCTACCTCGCCTCGGTCGATACCTCGACTGGAACGGTCTCCACGTGGGATGCTCAACTCAATGGAAATCCATACACTCTCTCCTCGTACGGCAATATACTTTTTGCCGGAGGACTCTTTACATCGGTCGGATCAGTTACGCGAAATAATCTTGCGGCAGTGGATCTCACCTCCGGGCTGATTACACCGTGGAATCCGAATGCCAGCGGCGGCGTGAACGCTCTGGCGGTCGTCGCGGACAAAGTGATTGTCGGAGGAAACTTCACTTCGATCGGCGGGGGGAGTCGATCGAATCTCGTCGCTGTCGATACCTCAGCCGGGGCACTTATCCCACTCTCGTCGTGGAGCGGAGCGACAGGCGGCTCTGTTTTCGCGATGATGGTGCTCGGCAACCGGCTCTATCTTGGAGGCAATTTTGGAAACATCGAAGGTTCCGTGCGAAGTTACCTGGGAGCCATCGATAAGAACACAGGCGCTGTACTGCCGTGGCACCCGACTCTCGATAATGGGGGAGTTTATTCGCTTGCGAGTTCCGGTTCGCTTGTCTTTGCGAGCGGATTTTTTACCAAAGTCTATGGCCAGACTCGCAACTATGCGGCGGCTTTCGATACTACCACCGATTCACTTACTGCGTGGAATCCCAATCCAAGTTATCTCTGCTGGTCCCTCGCGACACAGGGGTCAACAGTATATCTTGGGGGCGGCTTTACGAGCGTCGGCGGAGTAACTCGCAAGAGCATTGCCGCCGTGGATACTGCAACGGGAGCTCTCATCTCGGGATTCGATGCAAAGTTCGATCTCCAGCTCAACGTCAATGCCATTCTGCCTTCAGGAAATCAGCTTATCATCGGCGGACAGTTCGAGACAATCAATACATTGACTCGTGAGCAATTGGCGTACATTGACGCGGGAACGGGAGCAGCGTCGTCATGGAGTTCATTCATCAATAATAATATTGGCTCCGGCTCAATTTATACCATTGCGCAAGCCCAACACACGTTGCTGGTGGGAGGGGAGATCATCGGCATTTTAGGTTTTCCTGAACAAAATTTCGCTGTAATGACCGATAGTACTATCGTGTTGAAGCCGAGCCTCGGCGCATCTCATACGACAATAGACTTTGGCAAGGTTGTTCTCGGGAGTTTCAGAGATACAACAGTGACGATAGCTAATAACGGTGCGGCTGTCCTCAATGTTGTGAGCGTTGTCTCCTCTGGAAATCCCTTCACCGTCAAGAGTACCTCGACCAGTATCGTTCCGGGCCAATCTTTCATCGACACGCTGCGCTTTACTCCGGCAGCCGTCGGCCTCGCAAGCGCGAAGATCATTTTCACCAGCAACGCATCATCATCGCCAGACACGATTCAGGTGAGCGGCACCGGCGTGGGACATGCGGTGTTGCATTTCTCGGCTCTCTCGATTGCGTTCGGTAATGTCAAAGTTGGGCAAGAGAAGGATACCACCATTACTATTACGAATAACGGAAGTGACACGTTAAAGATTACAAATGTTATAACCGGCTCGGCCGTGTTTGGAGCGAGGCCAACGATTCGTACTTTGCTGCCAGATCAATCTTTTGCAGACACACTCGCCTTCTCGCCTACAGTAACCGGTCCGGCTCAGGCATTGATCCTTGTTGTAAGCAATGCGATAACGTCGCCGGACACCTTAAAGGTGAACGGGGTCGGAGCCGGTAAAGCAGTCCTGTCGCTTGCCACTCATTCCATTTCGTTCGGGAGTGTCAAGGTTGGCCAATCGAAGGATTCGACCGTCACGATCACGAACACCGGAGGCGATACACTCAAAATCACCAATGTTACGAGCACCTCTCCTCTCTTTGCCGCGAGGCCGGCCGTTTGGAATCTTAACCCCGGCCAATCCTTTGCCGATACCATCAGATTCTCGCCGGCATCTATTGAACCGGTCCACGCGTCGATCCTCATTGTGAGCAATGCCGACACCTCTCCGGATACGGTGAAAGTAGATGGCAGCGGTCTGCCTGTTACTGGCGTCGGAGTCGCCCAATCGGGTGTGCCCGATCATTTCGAACTAAGCCAAAACTATCCAAATCCATTCAACCCTTCCACCATGATCCGCTACGCCCTTCCGTACCGCAGCATCGTGCGGATCAGGATTTACAATGTGCTGGGGCAGTTGATTTCGGAACTCGTGAGCGGAGAACAGCCAGCGGGATATGGAAAGGTTGTGTGGAACGCTTCGGTTTCGAGCGGAATGTATTTCTATCGGATCGAAGCCGTCTCCGTAAGCAATCCGCAGATGAAATTCGTCGACGTCAAGAAAATGCTTCTCTTGAAATAGAGTACATGGCTATACATGTATCGCAAAGGCCGGCATATTGCCGGCCTTCGCCGTTTTATGAGGAATTCTTCCTTCCGACGGGAGCGCGCTCCTACGACGAAGAGACTCTTGCGGGATCATAACCTTCCAACAAAATAATGTGTATCTTTCAGTATGATGAAGCCAAAGAAACAACAGGCCAGGCGAGTCAAGAATATCTCCGCATGGGTCGTCTCCGCGGATATGGGATACGGACACCAGCGTGCCGTCTTTCCATTGGAAGAAATCGCCGAGGGGGGGTTGATTACGGTTGGGAAGAACGACGGGTCAAGCGAGAAGGGAAAAAGATTATGGAAACGGCTGCTCGATCTCTATGAATCCTTCTCCCGCTCCCGAGGCATCCCGCTGGTCGGCAAACCGATCTTTTCGATGCTCGACGCGATGATGCACATACCCGAATTCTACCCGATCAGAAATCTTTCACGCAGCACGTACCAGGTAGATTTACTCGAAAGGAATATCAAGAACGGATTGTGCGACGGTTTGATGGCGAAAGTATCGACCAAACCCCTCCCCTTGATTACATCGTTCTATGCGCCTGCGATCGCGGCAGATATGAACGGATACGAACCGATTTTCTGTATCATTTGCGATGCAGACATTAACCGCGTCTGGGTGGCGAAACAGCCGTGGGAAAGCCGCATCAATTATTTTGCTCCCTGCGGCAAGGCAGCGCAGCGGCTGAAATCGTACGGAGTGCCGGAAGAGCGAATCTTTCTGACAGGGTTTCCCCTTCCTCTTGAACTTCTCGGCAGAAACCTTTCCACGGTGAAGTCGGACCTGGGCCAACGGCTCTGCAAGCTTGATCCCAACAACAGGTTCTGGACGAATCACCGGCGAAGCGTCGAACAGTTTTTGGGGAAAAAGAACTGCGTCCTCCGGGTGGAACGGCCGCTCACCGTTACCTACTCGGTAGGAGGAGCCGGCGCCCAAAAGGAAATCGGCGGCCGGATTGCCATGAGCGTCAAAGAAAAGATCCGCGCTGGGACGATGCGATTGAATCTCGTCGCAGGCATTCGTCCGGAGGTATTCTCGTACTTCCTCGATGTCAGAGAAGAGATCGGATCGGATAATCTCAGGGTCATCTACGCGGAATCGCTTCATGAGTACTTCGACCAATTCAATTCGGCAATGCGCGAAACCGATATCCTCTGGACAAAGCCGAGCGAGCTTTCCTTTTATGCCGGCCTCGGCATCCCCATCATCATGACCCCAACGATCGGTTCGCAGGAGCGCTTCAACCGCCAGTGGTTGCACGAAATTCATGCCGGGATGGAGCAAAAGGACCCTGACTATACACATCAATGGCTATTCGAAACCCTGAACGATGGATATATTGCCGATATGGCATGGTCCGGATTTCTGAAGGCCCGAAAGCTCGGCACCGCAAAAGTCATGGAAGTCCTGCAAACAGGAAAATTGACGCGGAGTAATTCTCCGTTGGAACGATAACAATTCTCGTTGCTCCTGTTCACGGCTTTTCCGAAAGAAGTACTTCATACTATGAAAAAAAGGAAAGAACAATATTTTCTTCTCTATCTAAAGACTGGCGAAGGACATTTCGCACCCGCCCGAGCAATAGCACAGTACCTCTCTGCCGTTCACGGAGACGCCATTGAACCGGTACTCATAGATGGCCTTACGGATGCAAAAACATTACCCCGATCGTTGATCGAAAAGGGATATCGTCTTCTGCAGGCTCGTGCAAAATGGTACTATGAATTCCTTTATGCCACGAACAAATTTCCGCCTATCGGACATCTTAACGTGGCTATCGCAAAGTTGTTTATCAAACCCTATCTCAAAAAGCGCATTGAAGAAGAACGCCCCGCCAAGATCATTATTTTCCATTTTTTTCTCATCGCTCCTGTGCTCGCTATTTTGAAGGAAGTGCGGTACGATATTCCGGTGATCACCGCAGTGACCGACCCGTTTACGGCGCATCCCCTCTGGTTTCAACAGCCGCAGCAGCGGTATATCGTCTTCAGCGAGCGAGTGAAAACATATTGTATTGAGAGGCGAAAGGTTCCTGAAGCTCAACTTCATGTTTTTCCTTTTATCATCGATGAAAAATTCGCCTCACCGTTTCCAACTGAAGACATACTCCGTTTGAAACAAAAGTTCGGGTTCGGACCCGGCAAGAAATGTCTCCTCATTATCGGCGGAGGAGATGGCATTCCGAATGGGAAGCATATCCTTAGGCATTTAGTACACGCTGCGCTGGATGTTGAGATCGCCATCGTCTGCGGCAAAAACAAAAAACTCTATGCCGACGCCCTTGCAATGCAGCAACGTTATCCTTCTCTCAAAGTGTTTGCGTTCATCGATTTTGTGTACGAACTGCTCAACGTTGCCGATATCGTGATCACGAAGTGCGGCGCTTCGACTATTCTGGAAATTCTAATGATGAAGAAGATCCCTATTATCAATGATTATATCTGGGAACAGGAATTGGGGAATATGGAATTCGTGCGCGACAACGAGCTCGGCATTTTTGAACGGAACATAGCCAAACTCCCTGCCATCGTCGGGAACCTTATTGCCGACCAAGAGAGATACAACCGCTATATTGAAAATATTGAAAAAATGAATTTACGAAGCGGGACTGGCGAGGTGGGGGAGTTCTTGGTGAGAATGGAATGAATCTGCGGCGTTGAAGAAAACCGCTCAATTGCTGAAACGATCAACTCCTGTCGGGCCAGGAATTGAATTAGACTATTTCATTAAAACCATCTTCTTGACCTCATGATAGCTTCCGGCATTCAGCGCATAAAAATACACGCCGCTCGGGAATCTTGCTGCATCCCATCGGACTGAATGGCTGCCGGCGAATTGTTCTCCGTTCACAAGCCTGGCCACTTCGCGCCCGAGCTCGTCGTACACTTGGACCGTTATAGAACTTCCTACTGCTAATTGATATCCGATCACCGTCGCCGGGTTAAACGGGTTTGGATAATTTTGCTGAAGACCGTATCGTCGAGGGGTCAAGACGGGCCTGGGCGGCATCTGAGTTATCTGACTAAGGCTGTCTAATATTGTGTTAATAGAATCACGCCGCCCTGAAACGATTAACGAGTAGACCCTGTTGAGTGCGGAGCCGATCTCGGAATTTCCGGCGAACCGGAGCCGTAAGGTTAATATCTGCAGCGGCCACTGCAAGTCCTCTTCTTTGAATCCGAAGGCGGCGTCCAGCCCTCTCTTCACCGACTGAAGAGTATCAAGATATTGATAACCGAACTCGGCTGTCGGCTCGACGATTGTTCCTTCTCCATAATCATTCCATGTTGCGATCTGAATCACATCCGGGTTATGAGTAATCGCCAGATGCAATATCGAAGAAAATGTTTCTCCGTTTAGCGGATCAAGAAAACCATAACTCTCCCCGACGCCCGCCTCTTTGTAGATATCATGAAAGCCTGGAAAAGCGCTCGTGATGAGATATGGTGCGCCCGCTGATTGTTGATAAAATGAGGCGAGGTAGCTGTTCAAAACATCTTGAGTGAGTATCCCTGATGAATTGGATTTCCACATTGGCGGCCAGGGATAGGAACCGACCGCAGCTGGAGTTAAACGATTATCGAGTGTAAAAAAAAGAGGCGATGTACGCAATTTGGAAAACAGACTATCCCAGTCTGTGCTCCGCAAAAAATACTGGGGCCCGAAAACAAGCAGGACGGGATGGTTGTCGAAATGCAAATAACTTGCAGTTCCCGACCAGCTATTCTCCAGATACTCCAATGCAGATCGTCCGTGATCATATGCTTGGCTGGCATTGAAATATCCTCCATCGATCATATGCTTGATTGACTGATCTTCGTAAACAATCCCAAAGAGGAGGGAGGCTTTTTGGATTGCTGCGAAAATGTTCTGTGCGCTTGTGTTGAGAGTTCCGTAATCGAATACATTATCGTTTCCGTACCAATCAACAAGCACTCCATCGATTCCGCTTATCTTCATCAGAAGGGTTTGATATTCCAGAATATTGGGATCATCAGAATCATACGGACCTGATAACGGATAGTAGTGAGAGGCGATGCTTCTGTGGCCGGATGAGTCGAGAGAATTGGGGTTGTAGTGATTCATAGTCCAATGCCAACCCCAGGAGCCGTGGAATGAGGGCGTTTGGAACCACGGCATATAATGAACAAGAATGAGCGGCTTGGGTTTGTTCTGCGCGCTGCAGAAAGGCCCGGTGCAGACGATGAGGAGGAAAAATATTTTATACGGCAGTATGCGAAGCATCATTCAACACAACATACGAAATTTGAGTCTCAACATTCTGCACAGACTCTCTCCGTCACTGAATCGAAGTGGTCGTTTAGCGCGGTCGCTCGTGTTAATTCCAGACACGCACCGGCAAGATAACCATCGACAATCCATCGAGTTCCAGGCGGTTTTGAATAGCGTATGCCGTCTCACTGTGCAGGATTCGCTGATACCATTTTGGCTTCTGGAAGACAAGCTTTCCCGCAAAGAAGACCGCCTGCTTAAATTCGCGCGAGAGTTCCATGCAGAGTTTTTCTGCGGAATCAACGGCCTCTATCCCGATGGACATCCGCGACGTTGCAACGAGCCCAAGGTTGATCGCCAGCTGCACATACTTCTGCAATTCCTGTTTTGTATTCTCTTCGAGCCGGCCGACTTCATCAGCCCCTTTAAAATTTCCCGAGTCCACTACTGCAACAGAAACAAAGATGACCTGTTTAAAATAACCGGGGAATTGCTTGATGATATTTAACAGGGAATGAATTCCAAGGCCGCTGTAGTTTTCAACGAGCAAAATTGCCGTCGGCTTGTTTCCGGCGAGTGGTTCCTCCGTATGGACAGGCGTATTTTCGACAGGGAGCCCCTGAAGGATATCCGAGAGGGAACGAAGTTTTGTGCTCACGAGACGGTAATGTCTCCGGATAAGGACGCAAAGAAGAATCAACGCAGATGTCACCACCACCGTCATCCATGCGCCCTGGGCAAATTTTTCGATCACAACGATAGTGAGAATCGAAAGACACAGGACGAGACCCGTCAAATGAACAGGCAGGGATTTTTTCCACTCCGGATATTTCTTGCGCCCGGTAATCCAGAACTTGACCATCCCGATTTCCGTCAGCGAGAAGGTAATGAACACGTTGATAGAGTACATGGTCACCAACGCGTCAATATTTCCACCTGTGTAGAGAAGAGTTGCAATCGATGCGGCGCCAATGAGCATTATGCCGTAGTGCATCGTCAGGCGGTCGGACAATGAGGCGAACCGGTGCGGCAGCCAGCGGTCGGTCGCCATGTTTGCCATGACGCGCGGACCGTCGATGAATCCCGTTTGCGCGGCGACGAACAAAAGCGCAGCTTCCGACACAAGCACAATGATAACAAACCACGGTCCGAAATGAAGCTTCTCTACCATGACGGCGTTGAGTGTCTTGCCCGGTTGTTCGCTGACGCCGAGGAGAAGGTAGATGAGGAGGATTGAACCGGCCGTTATTGCCAGCGATGTGGCCATATAGACCATGGTACGTTTGGCTGTCGGAACGCGCGGCTCCCGCATGATCTGAATGCCGTTTGAAACGGCTTCGATTCCCGTGTATGTTCCGGCGCCCCGCGAATATGCCCGTGCCAAGATCACGAACATCCCCCATAATCCGAGAGTGGTATAACTCATGTGCAGATTCTGCCCGACTTGCGAAGCGATCGCCGGAGCCTCATGCAGGTGCTGGAAAATAGCACCACCAAAAAGCACAAGATGAGCTGCCACAAACGTGAGGAAGATCGGCACCATGACCGAAATGGATTCCTTGATGCCGCGAAGATTCAGGAATACGAGTACGATGATGGCCGTCGCTTCGACGGGCACCATCCACCTCTGCCACGAAAACGGAAGGAAGCTGAATATTTGCGCAGCACCGGAAGCAATAGAGACGGTAATCGTGAGAATGTAGTCGACAAGTAACGCGGAACCGGAAACAACGCCGAACGGGGCACCGAGGAGCTTTGTCGCAACGATAAACCCGCCGCCCCCGCTCGGGAAATGTTCGATAATGCGGCTGTAAGCGTACGAGATGATGAAGACGGTCAACGCGGTTGCTACGGCCAGCAGAACGGCCAGTTCTGTGTGTCCGGATAACGCGCGAAACGCTTCGTCCGGGCCGTATGCGGAGGAACTAAGTCCGTCGGCCCCTAAGCCGACCCAGGCAAGAAACGCAATCAGCGAAATTTTATGGAAGAGGTTCGGATCGTGAATATCGCGCGGTTTTCCGATCAGTACTTCTTTGATCCTGCTCAAAGACGATCCTTCTTCTGGTGGATGAGATCTGACCGTGAGTACTGTGTCAGATTTAAGGTGGCGCTCCCTCTATCGCGTTTCGCCTCCATGCCGTGAATTTGGCCTTCTTGCGCCGGCTGAAACAGAAGAGCCTCTCTCATTCCGCTAACTGGAAATCCAGAGGCCCTCATTCAGCTTCGTTCTTCCTCGGACTCGATCAAAATGTAGGGATAATAGTACCCGAAAAAGTACTCAAATTCAAGTTACATGGGCAGCGGGTAGTGCCACATTTTGCCGCTCACAGGTAGATGTGGGACTCCTTATCCTGAAAATCGCGATATCTTGAATTATTTTGCACGAGACATTAAGAAGGTGTCTGACATCTGCCCAAATTAACGATCCCGGCGAATACCTTCTTGCAGATCTGATGATTGACAATTTTTGAAAATAATCTCATATTTCTTCGCCATCTGATCAACTCCGTTCATTTTGTTTATTGATCATTTACCCGAACAGTACACCGATATGGTGAAGGTGCAGCTTCCGGAGTTGGAGTTTGTTGTCCAAGCGATTATCAGATCCTCCCAGATTCTTTATCGCACAGCGCAAGCCCGGTGCCGGCTCGAAGGTTATGAAACTTATTGTGGAAAATGATTGATCATGGACATTCCTGTCGAAAACGTCCTTGAAGCTCTCGACAAAATTTACACTGCCGAGTCCCGCCGAATTCTCGCGACTCTGATTCGCCTGCTCGGAGATATCGACGCGGCTGAAGATGCGGTCCAGGATGCCTTTGCAATGGCGGTGGAACAATGGCCGAAGGATGGTATACCGGCGAACCCCCGCGCATGGCTCGTTTCAACCGGCCGCTTCAAAGCCATCGACGTGATGCGCCGGCAAGCCCGGTTCGATTCATCGCCGGACCATGTGGCCAATCTTATCGATGCAGACACTGCCGACCCTCACGCGGAGATCGACAAAGTGATCGCTGATGACGAGCTTCGGCTAATTTTTACCTGCTGCCACCCTGCACTCTCGCCGGAAGCACGCGTTGCACTCACGCTAAGGGAAGTCTGCGACCTCACAACTGAAGAGATCGCGCGATCCTTTCTCACAACTCCTCCGACCATTGCGCAGCGCATTGTACGGGCTAAGGCAAAAATCCGGGACGCACGAATTCCATACCAGGTACCGTCGCAGGCAGAGTTGCCGGCGAGACTGGAGACTGTGCTGCAGGTGGTCTATCTCGTCTTCAATGAAGGGTACTCAGCGACATCGGGCGAAACTGTTACCCGTGCCGATCTTTCGGGCGAAGCTATCAGGCTCGGACGATTGTTGCTGCAGTTGCTGCCGGAACCGGAGGTCATGGGGTTGATGGCACTGATGTTGCTCCAAGAATCACGGCGGGCG